>JASJDX010000469.1 GCA_030064975.1 Pleurocapsa sp. MO_192.B19 | reverse complement strand
CTTACTACTTACTACTTACTACTTACTACTTACTACTTACTACTTACTACTTACTACTTACTACTTACTACTTACTACTCGCTACTTGCTACTTGCTACTCGCTACTTGCTACTTGCTACTCGCTACTTGCTACTTGCTACTCGCTACTTTTCGAGTTGAGAGTACCAATCACATCTATACCCAGGGTGTCGTTAACACTATTAAGGAATTGGGCGACGATTTCGGGATAGACATTAACCAGGCTGGCGAGGGATTTACCATCACCGTTATCGATCACATTTACTTTGTCTAGCTTGAGTCTTTCGGGTATGGCTACAGCTTCTTGTAATACTGTTTCTAGCTGCTGAATTAAGAATAATTCTTTGGCATCTGCACCTGTTGACTGCCATACTTCTCCTAGCATTTCGTTAACTAAGGCTGCTGCTTCGGCATTTTCTTTTAATACTGCTGCATCTCCTTTAGCTATTAAACCCTTAGCTACCCTATCAGCTTCGGCGGGTAATACTTGTTCCGCTTCTAAACGTAACCGTTCCAATTGCGCTCGAACTGTCTGTAATTCTTGTTGTGCCTTGGCTGTGGCTTCTAGGGCTGCTGCGGTGGTACGTTCTTCTTCCGATCGCGCTTTTTGTTCTAATTCGGCGGTAATTTTTCGCAGTTCGTTTTCTTTATCCTGAGTTACAATTCGATCCTGAGTAATAGCAACCGCAGTTTCTTCTTCGCACTTAGCCTCAATTTGTTCAGCTTCGGTGAGGGCATTAGATTCGGCAATCTCAGCATTTCTGATGACTAAAGCAATTTGTCTGCGCCCCAGAGAATTTAAGTAGTCTACGTTATCAGAGATAGTTTGAATTTTGAGAATATCTAGCTGTAAGCCCAGCTTGTTCAAATCTCGACTGACATCAGAAGCAATGCGTTGAGAAAACTGAAGACGGTTTTCGTTCAATTCTTCTGGAGTAAGAGTAGCTACTACCCCGCGTAAATTACCTTCTAGGGTTTCCCTGGCGACGCGGATAATTTCTTTACGATCCTGATCCAAAAAACGCTCGATCGCATTACCGACAACTTGCGGATTGCTAGAAATTTTCACATTGGCGATCGCCTGAATATCTAGAGGTGTACCTCCTTTGGCATAGGCGTTGGTTACTTTAACTGGTACGGGCATAGTAGTTACATCAATGCGTTTAATGGTTTCTAGAATTGGAATGCGAATTCCTCTTCCTCCTGACAACACCCGATAACCTAACTCTTGCCCACTTTTGGTTTTGCGTTTTCTACCTGAAAGTACTACTACCTCATTGGGTTTGCAGACACACAAAAAAGAATTGAGAAACCAAATTAAAAGTATCGTGCCAAAGATACCCAAAGATATCGGTAAAAAAGTATATAACAAGCTATTGGCATTAGTTTCTTGTCTAAATTGTGGCGTTTGAATTTGTGCAACTATAGTTTCTTGCGCGTTTATATTTGCCAGATTATTTTGTATTTCCATAATTATTTCCTTTATATATTTGATTAACTGAGTCATCAGAATTAACTCCTTGATGATTTGAATCAGTCATTTCTCACTACCCAAACTTTGTTATTTTGCATTTGAATAATCAAAACGCGATCGCCTACCTGAAATCCTTGTCGATCATCGGTTAGGGCGATTAAATCTACCATTGAACCTTTAACATCAACTCGTACTTTACCCTTGCTATTAGCATCAAAAGGAAGTTCCACTATGGCACAAAGTCCAACTAAATCCTCTGGCTTCATTAGACTGTCAATAATTTGCCGTCGTCGCCAAAAATAAATAAACCAGACAATTAATGCACCAACAAAAATACCAATGGCGATCGATATCCCCGCAATAGTTAAGATTAAATAATTCATTGGCTTTAAGAGCGTTGACGATTGTTACTTCAAAGTTTTACTTCGATTTTAAGCTTGATAGTAAAAAGTTGATTGATTTTACAAGTATTTTTTAAGACATATATATTACTTGCTTGCTTTCTTCTTATCCTAATCTCACTTAATTATCTAGGACAATAGATAGTTGGCTTTTTTGCTCAATTAGCTTCACTCAGGCTATTTATGTGTTGCTAAAAAGTTGTACTTAGCTTTTAATAGGTAATTAATTTGGCTGTCAGGTAAATTTATCTCACATAAACCAAAAAAGTGAGAATTGAACTTAAATATATTTATAAAACTGATAATCTGATTGATTGCACTATTGATTGCACTACTTAATCAAAAGAAAATTAGTTTTTCACAGTCTGAATTATATTTTGAATAAATGCCTTACCAACATTTTTGGCTACTGTTATTATGGATTGCAATTGGTACTTGTCTGCGTTTTGTACATCTAGGAACATTACCGCCTTGGACGGATGAAAGTGCAACGGTTGTTTTTAGTCTGGGCAATAGTTTTTATAACACCGCATTAAATCAATTCATTGGGCTTTCCACTCTTTTAGAACCACTTCAGCCAAGTTTAGATGCAGGAGTTAGAGATGTTATAGATCGCTTGCTGACAGAAAGTACCCATCCACCTGTATATTTCGTTCTGACTCATTTGTGGCTCAAACTTTTTCCTTCAGAAGGAGGACTGGTTTCTATTTGGGCAGCGCGATCGCTTTCTGCTTGTTTAGGAGTTATTTCTATCCCAGCAATTTTTTACTTTGCTCGGTTTGCTTTTCATTCTCTAATCGTCGCTCAAATAGCTGCTGTGATGATGGCAGTTTCTCCTTTCGGGATTTTTTTGGCGCAACAAGCCCGCCATTATACTTTAATAATTTTACTAATTATTGGTTCTCTATCTTGTTTTATTCATGCTTTTCGCTCAATTAGTCGTGGAGAAACTCTTTCTCCTTGGCTTGTTTATGTCTGGATTAGTATTAACTGTCTGGGAGTGGCAACTCATTACTTTTTTGTTCTAACTTTGGGGGCAATGGCGATCGCTTTTCTCCCACTGATTTGGCAGCAGTTACGGAAAGATAAAACTGTTTTATTAAAATCTCATTGGCGACTAATTTATATTGTCGCATTTGGTTCTCTTATGGGCTGTTTAGTATGGTTGCCCGTCTTACAAACTATTCAAGATAGTTCCCCGACTGACTGGGTTTACGAAAGCAAGCCCACTGAAAAATGGCCAGAAACGATCGGGCGATTTGTTTTGTGGCTGATGAGTATGGTAATTTTGCTGCCTTCATCTCTATATGATGATTTACCTGTAGGCATAATTATTGTTTCTGGGTTATTGACCTTGATTTTCTGGTTGCGGAATTTACCTCGTCTGATGTCTGGACTGAAATTACAGCAGCAAGATATCGATAGGAGAGAAGCAATCGCAGCATTGAAGGGATATTTAGTCGGCGCGATCGCACTTTTCTTCTTTTTTACTTATATTTTGGGCATGGATTTAACTTTAGCAGCGCGATTCCATTTTGTTTATTTTCCTGCCATCATCACTTTAATTGCTGCTAGTTTGAGTTCTTTTTGGCAAGAAAAAAATAATCCTACTTTAATCGAGCAAAAAGAGAAGTATTCACGCTTCAAATCAAAAAACTATTACCCAAAGAGAATGGTTATTACTTTTCTCTCTGTCGGGCTTTTGGGTGGAGCGATCGCTAACTTGAATCTCGGTTATCTACAAAATCATCGCCCCGATTTAATGGTAAGTAAGATCGCAGAAGGAACAAACGCACCTGTAGCAGTTGCAACTACCTACAAGCATCACGGACAAACTGGAAGAATCATCGGACTTGCTTGGGGATTAAAAGATTTCCCTAACATTAATTCTCCTCAATTTTTCTTCGTTACTAAAGATTTTGAAAAAAATAGTTACGCTCGCTCTGTCCAAATACTAAATCAAAAATTAGCCACAATAGATCGACCTTTAGATTTATGGTTAGTAAATTTTCGCGCCAAAATCGATTTAGAAACCCAGAATTGCTTCCCAGATAATAAATATCGCGGTACTTTAGGTCAGTATAAATATAAGCTTTATCGTTGCCAAGAAATGAAGTAGAAATGGTTATAGTTAGGCTAAGAATTAAATGTCCAATTGATGATTATTCCTCAAGACTTTCTCACTAGTATTGTCAGTAAATATAATGTCACGACTGGAGAATTAGAAGCCTTAGCCCCAGCTTTAGCAGGGAAATCTATCGCCGAAATTAGTATAGAATTGGGTGTCCAAGCTAATGCGGTACGTAAAAGACTGGGGGAAGTATATCAAAAATTTGACATCAAGGGTAAAGGACCAGGAAAATTAGTTAAGTTACAGCAGATTTTAGTCGCAGCATATCAGGAACAAACTGCCAAGAAAAAAGTTATTTTGGTATGGTCAGGGGAAGCAGGAAAGCATCTAGCACAGGGCTTTAAGCAAACTATCTTTAAACATCCTCAGATTGAAGTAATATTGTGTCGTCGAGATCTAGTTTCCTTATCCTGGCGTAGCGAAGTTGAACCGTTACTCAACAATACTAGCCTAGGTATCTGCTGTTTAAGCAATATTACAACGGCAATTAATTTTAATTTTGGTTTTTTGTTAGGAAAAGTCAAACAGTTGCGGCTGCTAAAATTTCAACAATCTTTTCCCGAAATATTTACTAGTTTTCCCACTATTGAGGCAAATGAGCGATCGCAATTACAAGATTTACTAGGGGAATTAATCGGCACACAAGAAGCTCAAACTTGGATTGAGTATCAGTTTTCCCAGTGGCAAAATAGCTTACGCACCACCGCTGCTTTAAATACTTCGGTAATTGGCCAGCGCAATTGGTCACAAGTCACTACTTCCATAGAACAAGCAATTAAAGCCTTATCACAAAATCAATATATTCATGACAATGATTGTTTTCAGCAGATTGTACTACATTCTTTAGCCGAAATTAACCACCAATTAGAAACATCCCGTTTTTCCCATTTAATTCCTGCAACTCTGTATCCCCATTACTTAATGTCGTTGCAAAAGCGAGGGCAAATTTATATCAAAGCTTTAACCTTGGTAGATCGAGACGAAGATTTTTGGCAACAGGAAATGGGTAGAGAAATCCGTTCTTCGACACAACAGGAGAGTGTAAGAGTGTTTGTCTTTACCACTCCCGATATGTTTGAACGGAATTTTGAGATTTTATTAGAACACGCCGAAAAATATCGTGTACGGGTAGTTAGCTATCAAAAACTTTCTCAAGACTTTCCTGAATACTGTAAAAGTTTTGGTATTATCGCCTCATCCCAGAGTAAGCTACTAGCAGAATATATATTTAGAGGTTCAGTCAAATATAATCGTTTCTCAGCCGAAACAACAGCCATAAATCAACACGAAAAAATCTTAATTGCCATCATTGATAGTGCGGTAGAAATAAATAAACCGTCTCATTTACCTGAACCAGAAGAAATATTACTCCAAATGCGGGAGGTTCGAGATTTAGTTTTTGAGCGATCGCGTTTTGCCGTAAAAGCTGTTGGCATTTCCCAATATCTCAATATCGAAAACTACCATCAGTGCGGACAGCAACGAAACTTCTTTCAACCTCTAGTCAAGCAAATGTTAGCTATTTTCAAGCAACATCGCTCTGGTCGAAGTAAATTGCCGCGTATTTTAGAAGTTGGAGCCAAAACAGGACACTTTACTCGGCATTTAGCCCAAATAAAAGCTGATATCTGGGCATTAGAACTAGATTGGCTTTGTTTTAAAAAACTAGAATATAACCTGGCTGCTGATGCGGGAGAGATCACAATTGAACATAAAGACAGTTGTGCTTACGATCCTCCTTATCAATTTAACTATATCTTTTCTTGTTTAGGCGATCGCCATATTGATATAATAGATAAAGAAAAATACCTCAAAAACATTAAACGCAACCTCGAAAGGGGTGGCTTACTAATTGTCGGTGATGAATTTCTGCCACCCCACGACTATCAAGATAAATATGCTCGTACAACAGCTCTAGAAACCTATCATAACTATTGCTTAAACCTAGCAGAGCAACAGCAAGACCAAAAACTAATTACCTTGGAAACCGAAACCCTTGACTGTGCTTTGACTAACCAAGGAGACTACAAGCTGAGTTGCGAACACTATGAACATCTGTTGCGTAAAACAGGATTTACTTTCACCAAAGAACAAATCAATTCATCAGTCTACGAAAAAGTAGGGGGAGTATTCATCTACAAAGCCTGGCTCAACGAAGCATAAAATAGAAGAGTACTAATTATGAATATGCGGTAAACCGTATTTTACGTGAATTTTTGACTGCTTTACAATAGATAATATTAATCAAGTAAATAAAATAACTAACTAGTCTTAGAGCCATTTAATAATCAAGTTTAGAAATTTAAGTAAGAATTATGGGATTTTTTGATTCTCAGGTAGTTCAAGAAGAAGCCAAAAAGCTATTTGAAGACTATCAGTCTTTAATGAAACTCGGTGGCGAATACGGCAAGTTTGACCGCGAAGGCAAAAAAATGTTCATCGATCAAATGGAACAACTCATGGAACGCTACCGCATTTTTATGAAGCGTTTTGAGCTTTCTGAGGACTTCATGGCACAGATGACAGTACAGCAGCTAAAAACTCAATTAGACCAATTTGGCATGACTCCCCAGCAAATGTTTGACCAGATGGAAATAACTCTCAAAAGAATGAAAGCTGAAATTCAACCATAATTTACATCATTTAACATCATTTTGTAGATAGCTTGGTACAAATAAGAATAGCTAGTCAAGATTTTTTCAGCGATCGCTGGACGTATATGCTTAAGTCGAGATTAAAAACCTTTTGATGCCAAGTATCATGGGTTATTTGTTACTGTTTAGTTGTTTTTTTATCCTTCATCCTTTAACTAGGGACGAGCAAAATTAGAAGCTGCGGGGAAATATTTTACAGGCTTATCTTT
>JASJDX010000468.1 GCA_030064975.1 Pleurocapsa sp. MO_192.B19 | reverse complement strand
CGATCGCTTGCTGAAATAATTTCCACATATTCTGATTGAGTAATAATTGTTATCGCGATCGCCAAAGTTTTCTAATGAGACTTAAACAAAAATCAAGCCCAAACAAGCAGGAGTAAGAGATGAGGCGGAAAGTATCTCTCATGTAATTAATAAATTTATTCAGCCCAAAGCCCAAGAATTTCTTAGGGAAAGACAACTGATGATCGCGAGTACCTTAGATATTGGTATTAGGTAAAGGCTGATTATCAAATATAGTCATTTCAAATAACAATGGAACACTTTTTCGGCTGAACCCATCTCATAGCAATAAATAGTTGTCTCAATCTAAATTGAAATGACTATAACTCAAGAACTCTGCGATCGCACTTTTTTTAATCGTCTATAGCTTCTGGGTTTAAAAAACATCGCGATTTTTAGTTTTAACTCTTTGATAGAGTTCCTCCATAGTGGTAATAAAAGAAATATCTTGATGCCAAAAATCTGGAAAATCTCCCGCTTTTTTGACTAAAATCCCCGAAATATTAGTTTCTCTATTTTCAGAAATATCGGGTGGAGTTATAGTTTTACCCTGCCAAAATTCTTTGAGAGAAGTTGATGAATTGAATTGGTTTTTTTGTGGCCTGGTGTAATAAGATGTAACAGGATTAGGAGTTAATTCCTGTGTCTTCAAACCAGCAATTAAAGCTCGACCCAGAGGTGTTTTAGCTAATTCTTGATGTAATTGTTCTTGAGTTAAACCCCGTAATTCAAAGATTAAAAACGGGTCTTCATCTAGCTCTGAGGCAAAACGATAACATAGACCAGCAATGTGTTTGCAAGGATTGGAGTAGTCTGGACAAGAACAAGAGGTTTGAAAATCACTTTCACTATGAGGGAGCAGATTTTTATTAACCTCTCTAAAACTACGTTCAATATTTTCAGGAACTTCGTTTAACAGTAATTTAGACACAAAACTGGCATTTTTGGCCATACTTTGAATAATTTTTGCCCAGTCTTTTTTGGGAATAGGTTTAATCTTAACTACAGTATGATAACGAGGTTCAGTATAGACTCCAAAATAAGGATTTACCGAGCCTCTAATGGTGGCTTCAATCTTACCTTTATTAACTGCAAATTCGAGAATTTTTCCCCCTCTAGCATAGGATCGACCCCTCCCTAATCTGGCAGAATCAGTAAAAGATTCAATGGCTGTAATAAATTTTTGTCCCCACCAAGTTCGACTAAATTCACCCATAACATTTCCCTCAATATTTTCCTCTCAACAGAAATTAATCCAAAACTGCACTCCGATTCAAAGCAATTAGTTCTCGAAACTTATCGTTATCCAACTCAGTTAACCAAGATTCATCTGAACCAACTACAGATTCTGATAATCGTTTTTTATCTTCGATCATTTGATCGATCTTTTCTTCCAATGAACCTAAAGTGACAAATTTGTGGACAAATACATTTTTCTGCTGTCCCAGACGAAAAGCGCGATCGCTCGCTTGATCTTCCACCGCAGGATTCCACCAGCGATCGAAGTGAAAAACGTGATTGGCTTTAGTCAGAGTAATCCCCACACCACCAGCTTTGAGAGACAGAATAAAGATCGCAGGAGGGGTATCTGGCTCTTGAAATTCGGCAATCATCTTGTCTCGTCGATTGCGGTTAGTGCCACCGTGAATATAGTAAGTTTGATAATGATAATTGTGACGGAAATAGTGTTGTAGTGCGTCGCCGATTTCGCGAAATTGGGTGAAGAGTAATAAACTTTCTTGTTCGGCTTGTATTTCTTCAATCATTTCTTGCAGACGGGATAGTTTATGAGAACGGGTGGGAGTAAATTCGCTTTCATCTTGTAAGAATTGTCGGGGATGATTGCAGATTTGCTTAAGTTTCATCAAGGTGGACAAGATTAAGCCTTTACGTTCCATTCCTGATTTTTCTTCTATTTGTTGTTCTATATCTTGTACCACTGCTTCGTAAAGGGAAGCTTGTTCTGGAGTCAGGTTGCAATAAACCTTTTGTTCAACTTTATCTGGCAAGTCTTTAATGATGTTTTTATCGGTTTTAACTCGACGGAGAATGAACGGTTCGACTAATTTCTTGAGAGTTAGTGCTTTGGTGCGATCGCTGTCTTTTTGGATAGGAATTTCAAAAGCTTTGCGAAATTGAGTTTGTTTCCCTAGATAACCAGGGTTGAGAAAGTTAAAAATCGACCACAAATCTAACAGACGATTTTCTACAGGAGTACCAGTTAAAGCGAGACGATGAGGAGCATTGAGTTTAAGAATAGCTTTGGTTTGTGCCGCCTTGGGATTTTTAATATTTTGTGCTTCATCGAGAACAATGCGTTGCCAGTCAATGCGATCGAATAGTTTGGCATCTTTGCGAACCAGGGTATAAGAAGTGATAATGACATCATGAGATGCGATCTCCTGTTGAAACTGTGACACATCTTTACTTCTACTACTACCATGATGAATCATGCTCTGAAGATGGGGAGCAAATTTGGCTATTTCTTTTTGCCAGTTACCAATCACGGAGGTGGGTGCAATGAGTAAAGTGGGTGCAACTTGCGTATTATTATTTCTTTCTTGGATCAACCGCGCAATTACCTGTACCGTTTTACCTAAACCCATATCATCAGCAAGACAGCCATTGAGTCCCAGGTTTTCGAGATAATTAAGCCAAGAAACGCCCCGTTGTTGATATTCTCGTAACTTACCTTGAAAATTGGCTAAATCTGTTACTAATTCTAGTTGACTTTTATCGTTAAGTTTGAGCAACATCTCTGATAAAGTCTCGTCTCGCTCAAATTCTAATTCTGTTCCTGCTTCTGCTTCCCTTTGTAATAATTCCAGCAGGGACATTTGTTGGGTTTCTGAATCATGTTTTTGCCAGAACTCCAACATCTGCTGCATTTTAGCCAAATCTAGTTCCACCCATTCTCCGCGAAACTTAACTAGGGGTACTTTGGCATTGACTAATTGTTGCCATTCTTCTTCTGTAACGGGTTGCTCGCCAATGGATAATTGATATTGGTACTGGACTAGTGTATCAAGGCTAAAATAACTTTTAGTTTCCGATTTACTGGCAGATTTGCTATTAGCTGTCACTTTAAGACGTAATTTAGCTCGTTTTCTACCTTTAGGAGTCCACCAAGCAGGGATTATGACTTTATATCCTGCATTTTCCAGTATCCAAGCAGTCTCTTTAAGGAATTCAAAAGCTTCATCTAGATCGAGAAGTACCCTCTCAGGTTCATTGGTTTCTAAACCAGTCCACAGTAGAGGATAAATACGGGCTGCATAACCGAGATTGAGTAATAAATTTGCTTCAAACTCTTGTCCAAATTGTTTATGGAAAACAGTTTTTTCTTTAGTTCCTAATCGCCAGTAATCTTGAAGGGATATCTTCAAAGAAGGATCGTTTTTGGGTGCTACCTGAAACTGTAATTGCCAAGGTTCTTCTGATTTCTTAGGGGTTTGTAATTGAAAATAGAGATAAAAAGAAATATTATTCTGGGTTTGAGTTATTTTATATCGCCAAGTTTGCCATTGCTGATACTCTTCCAGGGCTAGATCGCTAGTACCAGGGTGAGATATCAAAGCAGAATCGGCACATTTTTCTAAAATTGTTCCCGATAGTTGCTTACTAAATTTAGCAGTGCTAGGAGTATGGGTAACAATATCTGTGAGCAAACATTCAGAAAAATGACGTAATAAAGTTTCTTCGTCATAGAAATGAGGAGATTTGGGCAGAGTCGCAAAACCAGCTACGCTGATCTTAGGCATCGATTCTCGATAATTTTGCAGATTCTCTTCATAAGTAGGCGATATTATCTCCCAACCTGGATAAATTTCCAAGTCTGACCGTTTTTTACGACTTTTGGTTTTTTGAGGTTGATAATATTTGAGAGCAGGAATATATTGATCTTGCAGAATAATTTGTTTAAAACTTTGAGTATAGTAATACCAAAATAATAAGTCTGCTCCTAATTGAAGTTCACTGGAACTGTTAATTGCTATAAAGTGAAGATCATTAAGTAGTTTAATAACATTGTTGACTAGATCGTAACTATAGCCACTTACTTTCACACTAGTCGTAGTTAGATAACAATTAATCTCCCAATATTGCCAAGTAAATTCTGATGGGTTATCTGTTTCTAGATAACGAGCTAATTCTAAAGAAGGTAAAGGTTGCTCCTTGGCAGTTGGCAGTAAAAAATATTTAGGTGTAATTGCGTCTGCTTGTATATTTTTAATACCTAAATCTTGGGCTAAAAAAAATTCTAAATTTTTTGCCGAGAGTTGATAAGGATGAATTGTCGTAGAGTTTTTAGTTGTCTTAGGTTTTGTGGTTTCTACCCAGAGATAAAAGCCTCCAGACTGAATCAAATCTTCCGTCTCATCTGGTATCCAAGTGCCGTGAAGAATTTTCATAAATTCCCTGATTTCTCTTAGGAAAATATTACCAAAGAAAATTAAGAAAGTTTGACTAACTTCAACTTTTGACTTGACCCAACCCCTGATTAATACTTCAAGGAATAGCTATCTTTATTTATTGGCTTTACCCTGGGAGTTTAGGGATCTGGTGACTTGGGGAAGGTTGAGAACATTTCCCTATTTTCCTATTTCTTAGATAAATTACTATGGTCTACCAATCTAAAAACTTTTGTAAGAAGCAGTTGTTGTTGATGTATGAGGTAGTAGCCATAGATACAGAAAGGCACGCCAAAAACTAGCTTAATGAAAGGGCTAAATCAAAATTCCCTACTTAATACTACAGCCAAATAAACTATCTAAAATTTTTTGCCTACTTTGCACAAAATGAAAATCGTTCAATTTATCATCGGACTTATATTTGGAATTTTAATTCTGATAATCCCTTTCAATCAATTTCAAACCTCACCCATAGAACCATTACAAAACCTAGCTGTACAGCTAGATGGACGAAAAAAACCCCTGGATACTGTCGCCAGGGAAACCGTCGCTCAAATACACGGTAAAACTAGCTACACTGCGACAGATGGCGAAAAATTAGACTACCTGCAAACCTATCTTTCTTTGTGGTTTAATAATCGTGATTGGAATCAAGAACCGTTTATTTTATTTAGCTATCGTCCTTTAAAAGAACAACTAAAACTTAATAGCGATCGCAAATATTTTAGTTTCGCCGAATTAATGGAATCAGATCTTGGTTCGGTAATTATGGCTACTAGAGAAAAGCAAGCTGATGGGGTTGACTTAAATCGAGATGAACGAGAAGCCCTAACTATTGAAGATAGATTAGCTTTAATTATTGCTACGGTTGGCGATAGCAACCTTCCTTTAGTTCCTCACCCTACAGATATCAAAGGCACTTGGGTTAGTATTAACAACGCGGGACAATATTATAATTCAGAACAAGTTTTTCCACGACAAACATACTACAAAAAGTTAAAACAAACCTACCGCAACAATCCTCAAGACGAAGCTGGTTTAGGAAAAATTGCCAGTAAGTTACAAACAGAATTAGTAGCCCTCAGCCCAGAGATTTATCCTAATTTAGATACCTTAGCTAGAGAAGTACGATTCTACGGCTTACATCCCTTTGCTAAAGCCTGGGTGTTATATGGTTTAGCCTTTGTTGTCATGCTAGTTGTGACTCTATTTAAATCTGTTGATTTCTATTGGGGTGCAATGGGAATTTTCAGTACAGGATTGCTGATACACGGCTACGGCTTTTTAGAAAGAATGCAAATTGCAGGTAGACCCCCTGTAACTAATATGTATGAATCGGTTATTTGGGTTGGTTTTGGCATTAGTGCGATCGCTTTATTATTTGAATTTATCTATCGCGCTAAGTATTATCTTTTGGCGGCTGCACCCTTATCAGTAGTTTGTTTGATCCTCGCTGACAGCTTACCTGCTATTCTCGATCCTACGATCAAACCCCTTGTCCCCGTATTGCGGGATAACTTCTGGTTGAGTATTCATGTTCCCACTATTACTCTTAGCTATGCTAGTTTTGCCTTGGCTTTGGGTTTAGGTCATATTATTTTGGCACACTACTTATTTGCACCAAGTGCTAAACAACGTCTTCGTAGTCTGTCGAAATGGAACTATGGAGTATTGCAAGTCGGTGTTTTATTACTGACTACTGGCATTATTCTGGGAGGAATTTGGGCGCACTTCTCTTGGGGACGTTTCTGGGGATGGGATCCCAAAGAAACTTGGGCATTGATTGCTTTGATGTGTTACGTTGTTCCTCTTCACGGGCGTTTAGTTGGTTGGCTGGCAGATTTTGGTCTGGCTGTTACTAGTGTCGTTGCTTTTAATGCGGTGTTGATGGCTTGGTATGGTGTTAATTTTGTTCTCGGTACTGGATTGCATAGCTACGGCTTTGGTACTGGCGGATCGGAATTATTTATTGCTGGTTTCGTTGGTCTAGATTTACTGTTTGTTCTGGTTACAGCAATCAAATATAAAGGTTGGTTAAACTCAGATGAGCAAAAGTTAATTGCGATCGACACTCCATCAGAACCAATGTTACCTGTGAAGAAATAATCCTAATTAAGCGATGGGGAGGCAAAAGCGAAAGGTGCTTCCTTTTCCGAGTTGACTTTTTACTTCTATGTGTCCACCTTGTAGTTCAACTAAGCGACGAGCGATCGCTAGTCCGATTCCTGTTCCTCCTGAGTGGCTAGCGCGGGAAGGATCGGCGCGCCAAAAGCGTTCAAATATATAAGGGAGATCTTCTTTGGCGATACCAACTCCTGTATCTATGACTGAGATCCATACTTGGCGATTCGCTTTTTCTGCCTTAACTATGATTGAGCCTGTTTCTGTATAGCGAATAGCATTACCCAGTAGATTAACTAATATTTGTTCCAAGCGATCGCGATCGGCTAAAATATGGGGTATATC
>JASJDX010000467.1 GCA_030064975.1 Pleurocapsa sp. MO_192.B19 | reverse complement strand
AGAGTCTTGCTATATTGCTGATACTGGACATTTTAATGCGGTCGAGTTTAATATTTGCTTCAATCAAATTTGCTACGTAGCGATCGCTTATCTAATTCAAAATAATCTAGCAGAAGCAATGGAAGGTTGGAATTTAGAAACTTATAAACGTCGCCAACTTAGTGATTTTTTGATCGCCAAGTATCAGAGTGCTTTTAAAAAACCGATCGATCCTAGAAATTTTCAAGGCACTCTCTCAATTAATAAATGTAGTGCTCGCGGCAATTTAATTATGATGAAAACCTCCTGCGCTTTTTACGATCGCCATGATGGTTGGGCAGAAGGAGATGTTACGATTGCCATTTTAAATGGCGAACCTCAAGAAACACCCGAGCGTAAGCAAAATAATGTATTTGCTTAATATTACTCCCTGGGAAAATTACCCAACCTCCCTATTTTTTAAGGGTAAGAAAACAACCAGATGCGCCAAATGGGCGTTGCACAGTTCAGGGGATGGTTAAAACTAACAAGGGGGACAAGGGAGACAAGGAGAATAATTAGTCGTCTAGATCCAAAATCATCCCTAACTAATGCAATGCCCCCAGATGTAAAGTTACTTTGAAACGGCGATATATGCCTAATTAAATTTTTCTGCCATGAATGCCAAACTTGTCGATCCCAAAACACTTAAAAATCTAAAAAATATAACTGAAAGCGAACGTAGAAAAATTTTGGTTGCTTATCTTCAGGAGCAGATCGCCAAACTAGTAGGTATTGAAACATCTGACATAGAGGAGCAACAACCTCTTCAATACTTGGGAATTGACTCATTAATAGCGGTTAAGTTGAGGAATCGATTGAGAGCCGATTTATCGGTAGACATAAGTGCGGTTAAGTTCATGGCAGATGCGAGCCTCACTGATTTGATTGTAGCAGTGAGTCAGCTTTTAAATGAGTCTGGAGCAGAAATTTCAGCATCTAATGCTGGCCAAAAAGATAATTATAGCGTTCCTCAATCTTATCCTCTGACTTATGGGCAGCAAGGTCTGTGGTTTCTCTTTAAATTAGCACCCCTAAATGCAGCTTACAATATTTCTTTTACTGCACGTATTTGCTCTTCATTAAATATTCCAGCATTACAAAGAGCTGTTCAAAAACTAGTCGATCGCCATCCAACTCTACGGACGATTTTTAAACAGCAAGATAGCGAACCTTTTCAAGAAGTTTGCGAACATCAGGAAGTTTGCATCAAACAGATTGATGCTTCAACTTGGAATTGGGACGAACTCAGAGAAAAAGCGATGCAGCGCGGTCATGGGGGAAACCCCCACGAGCGATATGCGGAGCGGTATCCTTTAGGACTGTATCAAGAAGCGATCGCCGCTCACCGATATCCTTTTGATTTAGAACAAGGTCCTTTATTAAGAGTGGATTTGTTTACCCGTTCCGAACAAGACCACTTTTTGCTATTGAGCATACATCACATTGCTATTGATGGCTTCTCCTTTGGAATTCTACTCGATGAGTTGCGCTTGCTTTATCAGTCGGAAAGTACGGGACAAACTGTATCTTTACCACCGATTGAGAGACAATATTGGGATTTTGTGCAGTGGCAAAGGGAGATGTTAAAAAGCCCTGTTGGGGAAGCCCATTGGAATTATTGGCATCAACAATTAGGCGGTGAGTTGCCAATTCTTAAATTGCCTGTAGATCGCCCGCGTTCGGTGGTAAAAAATCAGCGGGGAGCATCTTATACTTTTGAACTCGATCGCTCGTTAACTGCTCGATTAAGGGCGACAGCCAAGGAACAAGGTGCAACCCTTTACATGACTCTCCTAGCTGCTTTTCAAGTACTACTGTATCGCTATACAGGACAGGAAGATATCATCGTTGGTTCTCCTACTGAAGGCAGAAGTCAGTCTGAGTTTGCCAAGACTGTGGGCTTTTTTATTAATATGCTTGCTCTACGAGTTAAAATTACTGGCGAGCTTACTTTTTCGGCTCTTTTATCCCAGGTGCGTCAGACAGTATTAGATGGACTTGCCCATCAAGATTATCCTTCTCCCTTGCTAATCGAACGGTTGCAGGTTAACCATGATGCTACTCTTCCTGGACTTTTTCAAGTGGCTTTTAATCTCCTGAAATTGCAAGATATGGGGGCAGATTATGAATTATCTGTGTCAGAGTCAGCCAAAACGCGATCGGATTGGGGAGGGCTATCCTTAGAACCATTTGTGATTCCCCAACAGGAAGGACAGTACGATCTCAATCTCGATATGATGGAGACGACTGAATCGATTTTTGGCATCTTCAGGTACGATACAGACTTATTTGAAGCAGCCACAATTAGACGCACTGCTGGTCATTTTCAGAACTTGTTGTCAGCGATTGTGGAAAATCCTCAACAAGCGGTAGGTGAATTACCCTTACTGAGTGAAGCAGAACGGCATCAGTTGTTGAGGGAGTGGAATGATACCGCAACGGAATATCCAAGAGATAAATGTATTCATCAGTTATTTGAGGAGCAGGTAGAGAAAACTCCCGATGCTGTAGCGGTAATGTTTGAGAATCAGCAGTTGACCTATCTTCAATTAAATCAACGAGCCAACCAACTGGCATATCACCTGAAAAGCTTGGGAGTCGAACCAGAGGTTCTGGTGGGTATTTGTGTAGAACGTTCGGTAGAAATGGTGGTAGGACTATTGGGGATACTCAAGGCTGGTGGTGCTTATGTACCCCTTGACCCTACTTATCCACCAGAACGGTTGCAGTTCATGCTTGCTAATGCACGGGTGTCGGTTTTGGTTACTCAAGCGCATCTCTTAGAGATACTACCAGACCATGAGGCTCAGCTAGTGTACTTGGATAAGGATTGGTCTACGATTGCTCACTTGAGTGCAGAGAATCTCCACAGTGGAGCGACTTCTGAGAATCTAGCCTATGTTATCTATACGTCAGGATCGACAGGAAAACCCAAAGGTGTCCAAGGGCTACAGCGAGGAACGATCAATCGTCTCCATTGGATGTGGAAAACCTATCCCTTTCAACAAGATGAGATTTGTTGTCAGAAAACTTCTTTGAGCTTTATTGATTCGGTGTGGGAAATTTTCGGCGGATTATTGAAGGGAATTCCAACTGTCATGATTCCCGATGAAGTGGTCAAAGATCCATATAGTCTGATTCAAACCCTTAGTCATAATAGGGTGTCTCGCATTGTTCTTGTCCCATCTCTGTTAAGTGCAATCTTGGACACTGGTATTGATCTAAGACAAAAACTTGCGCACCTAAAGTACTGGGTTACTAGCGGAGAAATTTTAGAAGCTAATTTGTATCGGCAGTTTTATTGTACTCTACCTGAGAGTCTGTTGATAAACCTCTACGGTTCATCTGAGGTTTCAGCGGATGCAACTTGCTACGAAATTCACTCCTCATTTGAATCATATTTTTTAGGCAACCTATCTCGATTACAGAATTTAGTTGGCTGTTTGCCAGAAGAAAGCCACATTGCTCCTCAAAAGCCTGAGGAAGAGGTGCTAGTCGAAATATGGAAAAAGGTTCTTTGTCTTGAAAAGGTAGGAGTTAAAGACAACTTCTTTAAACTTGGAGGAGACAAGGCTCTGGCAGCTAAGATGATAGCCTACATCCGTTATGTTTTGGATGTTTCCTTACCTGCCAACATCTTGCAAGCAGCCTCAGATATTCAGAGCTTGGCAGACAGTCTCAGGCACTACGAGAATGAACCAGGGAAGGCTGCTACCATTGCTCGTTTACTGAAGCAAATCCAAATGAGTTCCCCAGAAGCGATTCAAACTGCATTAACGGCTAGCACTAACAATTCTACCCTTAATTGTAGTACTGACCACGGAAGGCGGTGAAGGGGACTCTTTAAACTAAGCATAGTAAACATAGGAGAAAAATATGAGGTGGGTACTGAGAGCAAAAATTCATAAGGCAGTGGTTAGCGAAGCTAACATTAACTATGTAGGAAGTATTACTATCGATAAATCCCTGCTAGAAAAAGCTGATTTCTGGCCATACGAAAAGGTGCTAGTTGTCAGCAATACATCTGGTCATCGATTGGAAACTTATGTCATCGAGGGTAAAGAAGATTCGGGTTTAGTTTGTATGAATGGTGCTGCAGCTCACCTAATTCAGAAAGGTGAGGAAATTATCATTATGGCATTTGAGCAGACCAGTATCCCCATTGACCCCATAGAAATCTTGGTCGACAGCAATAATAGATTTGTCAAGTATCTACGATCGCACTGATATACACACTAGAATATAATCGTATATATGAATATTGTTCTTTCAGAAGATAAGCAAGCACTTCTAAATCATTATCTTCAAGAGTTAGGGTATACTCCTATATCCTCGCGGTCGATTGAGCTTCAGACTCAAGAGAATTCGGTCACACTAAGGAGCGATCGTCGCCCTCCCATCGGTCGCCCGATCGCCAATACACAAGTTTATATTCTAGATACTCACTTACAACCCGTCCCTATTGGTGTACGAGGAGAACTGTATGTCGGTGGTGCAGGTGTGGCTAGGGGCTATCTGAATCACTCAGAGTTAACCGAGGAGAAATTTATCCCTAATCCCTTCGGTGAGGGATGTCTCTACAAAACAGGGGATTTAGCGCGTTATTTAGCCGATGGAAATATTGAGTTTTTGGGGCGCATTGATAACCAAGTAAAAATTCGCGGTTTCCGCATCGAACTAGGAGAAATTGAAGCAGAGATCGCCACTCATCCTCAAGTGCGAGAAGGGGTGGTAATAGCACGGGAAGAGACAGGGGGAAATAAGTATTTAATTGCATACATAAACAGCGAGCGCGAATCTTTTAGCCGTCGCGAACTGCGGAGTTTCCTGCAACAGAAACTACCCGAATATATGATTCCTGCGGTTTTTGTCGTACTAGAGGCTTTTCCTTTGACTCCCAACGGGAAGATCGATCGCCGCGCTTTACCCACACCAGATTTAGCCAACGATCGCCTTGAAGCATTTATTGCACCTAGAACCCCAACCGAAGCAGCGATCGCCGAAATTGTAGCTTCGGTTCTCAAACTCGATCGCGTTGGTATTTATGATAATTTCTTTGAATTGGGGGGACACTCCCTGTTAGCCACTCAGGTTATTTCCCGCTTGCAGCGTACTTTTTCGGTTGAATTGCCGACGCGGATTTTATTTGAATCTCCTACTGTTGCCGAGTTAGAGGCGATCGTCTTAGCTTATCGCCAAAGTGGGACAGAACTAAAAGAATCTGCAATATCTTCTGTATCAAGAGAGGGAAATTTACCTTTATCACCCGCTCAAGGGAGACTATGGTATCTCGATCGACTCAACGAGCGCAATGCTAGCTATAATATGTTTCTTGCTGTAGAGATGCAAGGGGAACTGGCGGTAAGTGTACTTGAGCGAGCGTTAGCAGAAATCGTGAGACGACATGAGGTGTTGCGTACACGCTTTGAATTAGTCGATGACGTACCAGTGCAGATTATCGAGCCTACAGTCAAGGTAAAAATATCCGTTGAAGACTGCCAAGCAACAGAAGTGCAACGATTAGCGCAGTTGTCAGCGAGTGTTCCCTTCGCGATCGATACCTGTCCTTTGCTGCGAGTAAAACTATTACGATTGAGCAATAGCTCCCATGTACTGTTGTTGACCGTACATCACATTATCTCTGATGGTTGGTCAATGGGGCTTTTAATTCAAGAGTTATCAACTCTGTATCAAGCATTTTTGGCTGAGAAACCATCTCCCTTACCAGAATTACCCATCCAGTATGCCGACTTTGCCCTGTGGCAACAACAGCGATCGAGAGGAGATGCTTATCAAGCCCAAATCGATTACTGGAAAAAGCAATTAGCAGATGCGCCACCTCTATTAGAACTGCCAACGGATAAAGTACGCCCCCCAGTACAGACTTTTAGGGGTGCGACTCGAAAATTTTACCTCGATCGCGATCTAAGCGAGAAACTAAAAACCTTAAGCCAGAAGTCGGGAAGTACTCTATTTATGACTTTTCTGGCGGTTTTTGTGGCTTTACTCTCTCGCTGGAGTAATCGAGATGATATTCTCGTGGGAACTCCCATTGCGCGCCGTAATCGCGAGCAAATTGAGGACTTAATCGGCTTCTTTGTCAATACTTTGGTGCTGCGGGTTGACTTGACAGGAAATACCAGTTTCTTAGAATTACTCGATCGCGTGCGTCAAGTGTCTTTGGATGCTTTCGATCGCCAGGATGTGCCGTTCGATCGCGTAGTAGAAGCAATAAAACCAGAGCGCAACCTCAGTTACAGTCCTCTGTTCCAGGTCATGTTTGCCTGGCAGAATGCACCGATGGGGACATTAGAATTGCCAGGGTTAACCCTCAGTACTTTAGAGATCGACAGTGAGACGGCAAAATTCGATTTGACCTTGGCAATGGCAGAAACTCCTGAAGGATTGAGAGGATGGTGGGAGTACAATACAGATTTGTTTGAAGCCGAAACGATCGCTCGCCTGGATGCTCATTTCCAAACCTTGTTAGCTGCCATTGTTGCTACTCCCGAACAGTTAGTTAGCCAATTACCTCATCTACTAAGCGATCGCCAAAGGCATCAATTGTTGGTTGAGTGGAATCAAACTCAGATAGAGTATCCTTATTATAAGTGTATTCATGAATTATTTGAAGCACAGGTAGAGCGAGCGCCCGATGCAGTAGCGGTAGCATTTGAGGGGTCTACGTTGACCTACAGCGAGTTAAATCATCGTGCCAATCAGCTTGCTCGCTATTTACAAGAGTTGGGAGTAAAATCTGAAGTTTTGGTCGGAATTTGCCTCGATCGCTCCTTAGAAACCATTATCAGCCTGTTGGCAGTACTCAAAGCAGGTGGGGCATATTTACCCCTCGACCCCACCTATCCTAAAGATCG
>JASJDX010000051.1 GCA_030064975.1 Pleurocapsa sp. MO_192.B19 | reverse complement strand
TCAAAACTATGACAAAAATCATCTACATCACAAAACAAAGCGTCTAGACTAAACATAGGGCAGGTTACTGAATTTGTTGCTATTTTCAGCTTACTACCTGTCCCTTTTCTTATCCCGAACTCAGGTTTGGTTACTTATCTGATAATGCAACTCAAACTATACGCCAGACAGAAATGTCTTTTGTTAAGTCAGTTGATTTGGCAACGATTCAACAGGCAGTGCGACAATTATTATCTGATAACTATTCAGCAGAAATCGAGCAAAACATTGAGCAGGTATTTTCTTACTCTAGCGATCGCCAAAATTTTAAAATCAATAACTTAGAAGGAGTTATTCAGCGTAATCCACAAAACCGTATTTATATAAGTATTTGGGAGGCAGGCTTTCACAGAAAGGACGGGAGCAATTAAGCCAAACCGCTTTAATTGTTAGAAGATGATTATGTTTTGCGTTGCAAAATCAATCGTTGTCTCTGGCGAATTCGTTCTTGTTGGAGTCTTCTGAAATCGTTTTGTCTTTGAATTCGTTCTTGGTCTTGTCTTCTAATATTTCGTTGTTCTTGTTGTTGAAATCTTTGTTGATTTTCTCGTTTCTGTTGTTGTTGATTCGATTGTTGTTGTTGTTGAAATCTTATTTGCTGTTGCCGTTGTTTCAATTCCTGTTGTTGATATCTTAATTGCTGTTGCTGTTCTGTCAATTGTTTAGTTTTTGCCTGTTTTGCTTCTTTATCGAGTTGAGATATGACACTTGATTTTACTTCAGCAATTGCTGCATAATTTTTATTTGGTAGCTCGAAAATCAAACTAATAGAATATGTAATTATCAAAAGGTGGAAGGGGATCTTACCTCTTAACCAAATCCTGCTATTTTTTGACATCTTTTTATTCTCCTTTTCTTTATAATAAAGATTTTCTATTGCTAAGTAGATAGACAAAATTATTTATATATTTTTATTTATATATTTTATTTACTACAAACGAAGAAAGACACGATGAATCTCACAACGCAACAAACCTACATTGTTAATAAGCTTCAAGATTTTGATACTTATATGGAGAAACTCCTTAAAGACTGGAACGTACCTGGAGTTGGTGTAGGAATTGTGGCAGAAGATAAACTTGTTTTTGCTCAAGGATATGGCGATCGCAACTACCAAGAGAAGCTGCCCTTTACCCCAAAAATACTCTTTCCCATCGCCTCAACACTAAGCTGTTTACCGCTATCGCTGCGGGAATGCTGGTAGAAGAAGAGAAACTGATAGTCCTATAGAAGTAATGGTCTAGAACAATCTAGATTGATATTTAAATTATCTACCTAATTTATTAGGAATTCCTTCACAACCTCCAGGTACGGTAGACCTAGATTTTTCGCCACACCAAGCACACAGATAATAACGCTGTTCTTCACTGAGTCGTTTTACTCCAGAAAGATTGGCTTTTTCGACTACAACTCCTGTATATTTACCTGTTTTGTAGTCTGGCAGTGCGCTAATGCTTCGGGGAGTGGCAGTTTCTACTGAGCCATAAAATAGACTAGTCCCTTTCATGTCCGCCCCTGCCAAATTGGCTTCGTATAATACAGTGCGGGCAAGATTGGCTTTAACCAGATCACAATGACTTAGGTTAGCTCTTACCATATTGGCATCACTTAAATCTGTCCAACGCAAGTCTTGTCCTACTAAATATGCTCCTGCCAGCATGACACCTAAATCAATTACTCTGATTCCATAGGGGCGATCTTCTGAGTATCCGCCACTACCATCGAGCATTGGTCTACCTAAACGATTATCCCGTTTGAGGGGAGTTAATAAGCGAGATTGGGACAAAAAACGAATGACTTTAGCTTTCCCATTTTCGTCAATGCTGGATAGGATCGAGGCGGTTCGGCCTTCAGCGATCGCTCTTTCCTGGGGCCAATCTTCTAGTAAACCTTCTTCATTGATAGTTAAATCGGAAATGCCTTGAAAATAAGTGTCAATAGTTTGTTGTTGGGTAATACGGTTTTGTTGAATGGTTAAGTCTTTGGAAATAACATACTGCGCCCAAGCAACATATACAGCTAAGATCGCAATCGAAATTTGTCCTAAAGCTCCGATCCAATCTGCCCAAGAGCCAAATTCATCGTATTTAAATTGAGTCAGCCAGTTACCAATATTGCGATAGACACCGAGATAATTACATAATCCTGCGATCGCCGTAACAAAGCCAATAAACGCCAAGATAGTTCTTCTTTCTTGGATAGTGAGGAACTTATTAATCCAGCCCTTAACCGAGTTAAATACTACCCCCAAAGACAGTAATAAAGCAGCGATCGCGCTAATTATACCCAACCAAGGAAGCCGAAACCACAAACCCAACCCCATCAGCAGCAGAGTGATTACGATTAGTTGGGACTGAGAAAAGTTAATTGGACGGTAGTTTTTTTTGCTAACTACTGTTCGTTTAATCCCTGTAGATTCTGCTGATTCTGATTTAACCTCTGCTTTAACTAGTGACAAAGATGATTCATTTAATTCTACTTTGCCGTTGTCTCGTTCTGCTATATTCTCTATATCAATATTGGGCGTGGAATCAGACCGTTCCTTCATTCTTATAGATTATTTGAATAATGTTCCATCTATCATACTCAAACAAACTAGCAGAAACATTTAACCAGGGAAAGATAATTTTATAACGTTTAGCTTTTACTGAAATCCACTTTCCCAAACTGAAATATTAATTCGATCTTTAGAATCTCGTTGCACCTTGCCTTCTAAGTCATTTACCTTAAAGAAACTAAAGTTAGTCTGACGCTCATAAACACTTCGCAGCTTTCCTTTAATTTCAGCTGGAGCATTTCCCCCCAACATTTTAGTTAGAGTTTCTTGCATTGCCCCTAAGCTTACTGACTCATTAAGCGCAATATCTGTTTGCCGAATTTTCCCTGTATCGTCTGATTGATAACTTATATTAACTCGATCGGGAATCACATCATAATAAACTAGAACTTGACTATTAGGTCTCCAGCCTCTTCTGGTTGAGGTTGGTTCCCCCAGAGTGCTTACTAGTTGGCTTTCTGATGTACCTGTAGTCAAGATTGGCATATCAATTTCTGATACTGATTCTAGAGCGATTTTTGCCGGGGTTTTTGGCGGTTTACTGTCGTCGGTAGTTTCTGGCCGCTCTTCTACTATTACTTCAGGTTCAGCATTTTCTCTGGCATCTTCTCTAGCTTTCTTAGCATCTGCAGCAATTTTCCTTAATTGGGCTTTTCTAGCTGCTTCTTTCTCTCGTCTGTCTTGCCTGTCTTGTCTGTCTTCTCTGGCTGAAAACAAATCTGGCTGACGACGAGTTGGTGGTTCAACCTCTTCTGCTTGTTGAGTTGGAGTTTCTGGCGAGCGCAACAAACTAGATATAACAGCAAAACCTGTGGCAAAAGTTCCTGCGGCTACTCCTGTAGCAATTAGCAAAAATAAGCCTATAGTAGTTAACAAACTACGCTTTTTAGGCTTTTTAGGCTTTTTGGGCTTGGGGACGCTTAGTGGAATGGTATTGCGACTATTCTTTTGAGAATTATAATTTTCTCCAGCAGAATTTCTTCCAGGAGCAAGATTTAGAGTTACTCCCGTAGGATGATTAGCTGAACTAGTATTTGCTCCATTTTTAAGCGTATCTAGCATTTCCTGAGCGGTACTAAAGCGATCGCGAGGATGAAAGCGAATTGCTTTATCAATCACTGAAGCCAAGTCAGGATCGAGATTTAAAGCGTGTTCTTGCCAGATTATTTCACCGTTGCGAGAATCAGTATCTAACTCATGAGGAGATATTCCTGTAAGCAAGAAGATTGCTGTTAGCCCTAAGCTATATAGATCGCTAGAATAAATAGGACGACCTGCGGCTTGTTCCGAGGACATATAGCCTGGAGTACCAATAGAAGCAGAATAAGTACTATGAGAATCCTGATTAATCTCCGTCGCCATTGCCTCTTTAACTGCACCAAAGTCTATTAAGACAGGCAAATTATCTCCTTGGCGCAAAATAATGTTTTCTGGCTTGATATCTCGATGAATAATCCGACGACTGTGGACATAATCCAATACAGGTAGCAACTGTACCAGGATTTGTCTAACTTCATCACGATGTAGATTCCCTTCCTGTTCCCAATATTGGTCTAAAGTTAGCCCTTCAATCCATTCTTGTACTAAATAAAACTTATCATCTTCAGAAAAATAGGCATAAAGCCGAGGAATCTGGTTGCTGCCTTCTCCTAACTCTTCTAAGATCGCTGCTTCTCGCTGAAATCGCTCCTTCATCCATAGAGGAGTTTTAGGTTGTTTAACAATGGGTTTCAACTGCTTGAGGACACATTTTCGTCCCGAAGGCATATGGGTATCTTCCGTAAGATATGTTTCACCAAAGCCTCCTCTACCAAGAGTTTTGATAATTCGATAGCGGTTATTTAGCAGTGTTGCTTTCATACTTATGTATAACCAGTGGTTATTAATCTAGAAACAACTCAGTTAGTAGTAAGAGAAGGCGGTTTCGCCCTTGTGTAATCTTTACGATTCATCTAAATAGAATTTACTTACTTTAAGTCTAATAGACCTTTTTCTTTTAGTTTAGGATTAAAACGAATATTCATTTTTACTCCGCGATCGCTTAATTGCTTTTGAATATCTGCTTCAACTCGTCTTGCTACCTTTTTTCGTATTTTAGTTTGTCCCAACTCGTCATTCTGTTGATATTGTGCCTTTTCTTCCTCTGTCATAGCAGGATTAGCATCTATAGGTTCAGTCCAAACAGACTTGTCCATGTCATTTCCTACAGGAATTATCCCATTTTCTTTGATCCAAGCTGAGGCGATGTCTTCGAGAATTTTACGACTAGGACGAGTAATGGTTTGTAGTTTTACCCAATAACAATTTTGCGGCTGACGAATTAGGTGTTGCTTCAGACTGAGATAAATATCACGGGAATAACCCACATACTGCATTTCTTGAGCTTGATTGAAGATAGCGTATACGCCGATTTTCCCTTGCATATCTTCATTAATACACCCTTCACTATCTAAGTATGCCAAATATTCCAAACTAGAAAGAGATGGTGTTTCGATTTGGGTAGACATAAAAATTATTATTAAGATCGTTAAACTGCTGGATAAAAAAGATTAAACATATTTTTAGTAATTAATCTACTAATTAACCTTGTGATAAATAGCGCAGAGGCGACTTGGTTTAAAAATCTTGGCTTGAAACATAAAATTAGGTGGCACGTTAATGATGATGTATTCATCTGAATTATGATATTTTTCAAACTCTGGGGGCATTCCCTTAGGAGTATGCTGGCTATAGGGTACAGGTTGAAACAACAAGTCCGTAAACTCAATTTCGCTTTCGTGTAGTCTTTGGCTAATTTGAGTGGTAAAAGTTTTATTAGTCAATAAGCTAAATAAAATATCTCGGGCTTCGGAATTAAGAGTAAAGCTTGTGTCAAAGTTCTTGACTATTTTTAAACTCATTTTTGAGCTATCGATATATATCGATATATAAAAGGACTAAGGGAAATGGTATCAGAAATTTTGAGCTAAGTTCCTAGCTGTTAATTTTCGTATCTGATGACTTAAAGAAAAATTATATTATTGGTTGCTGATTCAAACTTTAGCTTTTGCTAATAATTGATGGTTAATTGTTAATAGCTAGTTACTAGTTACTAAATATTATAGCTGTACTTTATTTAGATAAAAACCCTCTCTCAATTCTCTGAAAAAAAATTCTCTGAAAAGTAAAAATAAAGATAAATTTTCTAAAAATGGAACACTGACTTGATAGGTGCGTCTAGTTTCTGGACAAGGTTGATTTTACAGAGACTATTTTCACACTATGAACAAACAATTTTTTTCTAATAATAGTAAACAAGTAGTTTTCGCTTTACTTGCTATTTCTACTATTGGTTTAATAGCTTCTCCTGCTAAAGCAGACGATGCTTTGATTCAAGAATCGGTTCAAGAATCGGTAGTTACGGGTAACGATAATGTTTCAGTACAAAATTCTAATCAAAGAAACCAACAGTATACCGAATATCGTAATCGTAGTGGTTATGGTCGTTATGGCTACGGTAATTATGAAGAGCAAAGCAACACCGGCATTGTACAGCGTAGCGACCAATTTTGCGATCAGCTAGGTGAGTATAATACTTGCGTTCAAGATGCTCAACAATCTAATAGCAGTCACACTCGTCGCATACGTCGTAGTCGCCACTAAGTAATTAAACATTGTAATTAAACAATAATTAACAATTATTTAGCAAGTTCAGGAAAGATGAGGAAGAAGCTATTAAAAGTGACTGATACTCCGCCGTAAAACGACGGAGCCGACCGTCACCGCATTCCGCGGTTAAAACTAGCTTTTTTCTCCTTTCCTGTAGCTGTTCATTACCGAAATTAAGAATTTTCACCATGAAACCAACTAAATTAATGGGCTTAGTGGCGGTAGGTATTGTGTTACCCAGTACTGCAATTGCTTTTTGTAGTTCTGCGATCGCCAGTGAAGTAAAAGTTAAAACTACCAATGTAGAAGCTGTTACTCGTAGTGATGGTAGTGTTTACGTCAATTCTGGGGGAAATACGATAAAAGTTCCAAGTCGTCGTTCTTATCGATCTTGGAATCCTTTCCGTTATTGGCGTTTACCCTGGCAAAGCTATAGTAGTAATCGCTCGAACTGTCGTCATAGTTCTTATCAGTCGACTAGTCATGTTACTGAATCTAATAGCAAAATAGTTCAAAGCAGTGTTTCTAGTCATACCTGCAACTAAACTAATTCTTCCAGCTAACAAAAATTTAATCTAAATGATAACTAAGGTATACAAAATGGGGAAGGAGCAAGATGAAGTTGACAGGATTGACCATAGGATTACTATCAATATTGAGCTTACTTAGTATTGATTGGCTTGCATCTAGTGTTGTTGCTAAATGTATCCAAGCAGATGTTTCTGTTCAATACAATATTAGTGGTGCAAAAGAACCAACCGATCGCACTAATGATGTTGACTTTCAAAGCAATGGTGCTTGTCGTGGTAACGTTAGTGTCACTACTGGAGTACAAGGAAATGTCGGCGGTAATGGTAGGGTTCGTCAAACTAGAGTAGTACGCCACCGTATTGAAAATCAAGATGGTAGCAACAGATACTCTGGTAATTCCACTATTCAGATTAAGAGTAACCCAGCGATCGATGTTTATAATGCTGCGGACAACCTAGATTACTAAAAAATATGAGCTTGGTAATTCCAAGCTCTTAAAATATAATAATATTTTTTAAATGAATAACTGATAAATATTTATACAAATATTTATAATTTGAGCGAATAAATTGAAAAATGTTCAATTGAGGCATCTTTGATAAAGACTACTAAAAACTTTTTTTGGTAGTTATCTTCTGCTTGAATATCTATTTGATATTTTTTTTTGATTTTCAGGCTAAGCATCTTAAACCAAAAGTTTTGTTTGGGTATATAAGAAATTGGTTGATGAACTGAAGGATCTTGCTGACCAATAGATTCTTCATAGTTATTCAAGTCTTGTTCTTCTAAAATATCAATTTGTAATAATAATAAATTAACAACAATAATGCCTTGACCAAAGATTGAATAATTTTTTAGAGCGTACTGTTTTAAAAAAAATCTATTATTAATTACAAAATTTTTATTTTTTCTTTTATCTATAGAAGAACTCTTAGCCATTTGGCATTCCCGTTAGTTTTAAATAAAAGTGTATTGCAAGATATTTATTTGATTTAATGATATTTAATGGTTTTCGATGCTGTTAGGTTGATTATTGGTTCTTCTGTTCTATCGAAAAGGTTGCAATTTTCTAATGTTAATAACCTTGATAAATTATTAGTAAATACAGATATTTGATCCTATTGTCAAGATAACAAAAAAATTTGCTAATGCCTAGAGTAAGAATATCTAAACTTACAATGATAATTATATTTCTCTTTTCATTGAGCAGATTTCATTCTCAACTAAAACTTGAGTTTTCAAGCTGGAGTAAGTTTATTCTAGTCGGGAGATCCCTTTTTGCCAAAGCAGGTTAAGCTGTCAAGCATTCAATTTGTTATTTGAGGTTGACGAGGAGACGGGGAGATATAGAGACTGGTAGAATCAATGCACATCAGCTTGGCAACAGAATACTAAAATAAACTGCTATTAATAACTAAAAATAATTTGATACCCTAAAGCTTGTAACATAGTTTCAACAAAGATCTAGACTTAATATGGTCAACCATGTCATCGACTACACGAAATCAACAAACAATCAGTTTATCACTGGGTAAAATTTTACTAACAATTGGTATCTGCTTAATTTTGGTATTTTTTTTAGCACCCATTCTCTGGCAAATACTAACTTCGGTAAAACTGAATGAAGATATATCAGTAATTCCTAATGTTTACTTTCCCAATAAGATAACTTTTGAGCATTATACAGAATTGTTCAGCCGTCGTCCATTTTTCAACTATATTTTTAATAGTGCCTTAGTAGCAAGTATCTCAACTGTTTTGTGCCTCATGTTTGGTTCTCCAGCGGCTTATGTTCTAACGAGAATGAATTTAACAGGGGAAAAGCTGATTTTAACAGGGGTTTTAATTATTACTTTATTTCCTTACGTGCTACTATTTTTGGGACTGTTAGAAATCGTTAAAGCAATTGGACTAGGTAACAATTACTTGGCTTTAATCATTCCTTATACTGCGATTAACTTGCCTCTAACTATCTTAGTAATGAGAAGCTTTTTCCAGCAACTACCTAAAGATCTAGAAGACGCTGCCAAAATGGATGGCTATAAAACTCTCGGGATGTTGGTAAATATTGTACTACCGATGACTTTACCAGCATTAGCCACCACAGGTATTCTAACTTTTATTTTTGCTTGGAATGAATATATTTTTGCTCTGACTTTTATTACTGAAGAAGCTAAAAAAACTATTCCTGTGGCTACTGCACAGTTAGGAGGTGCGACTTTATTTGATATTCCTTATGGACCGATCGCAGCAGCCACAGTTTTGGGTACTCTACCATTAGTTATCCTAGTCTTAATTTTCCAACGTCAGATTGTACAAGGATTAACGGCAGGTGCAGTCAAAGGTTAAATGGCAAAATAAAATTATAAGCCTTCAAAACAGCAAGTTCTATCTAAGAAGTCGCCTTTAACATATCAATGTATATATCAGAACAGGATAAGGCAATAATTCGTCAGCTAGTAGAAAAACAACTACAAGCATTTCAACAAAACGATGGAAAAACCGCTTTTGCTTTGACTAGTCCTAGCATTCAGAGCAAGTTTGAGCAAACAGAAAATTTTATGGCAATGGTAAATACTAAGTATCATGCTATTACTACTCCTCGTTCCATTATGTTTCGTGGCTTTACCCTGATTAATAATTATCCAGCGTTGGTATTGATGATTATGGATAAAGAGGGAAATCTAACTCAGGGAGTTTTTATTGTGCAACATCAAGCTGATTATAGTTGGCGTATTCATGGTTACGAGCTACTTTCTGTAGATGAAAAAATAATTTAACGAAAGGTTTTAGCTTTTAGCTATTAATCGAGTTTAAGTAACTTTCACAAGGCTTATTCCAATTTGAGGACACAAGTAAGTAAACTGCCGAACTAATTTGATGCTCCCAAAGTTGCTGTAATTAATCAAGCCAAGATAATATTTTTTCTTTATCTTGTTTGAGATTATTTATTCTCAATTTATGTTGGTTTATTGTTTGTTTGATTTCCTCTAATTTTGTATTTACCTTGATAGAAATCCCATCTATTTGTTGTTGATATAATTGGCTTTCTTGGTCTAAAGCAATAATTAAGGTTTGAATTAATTTATCGACTATCAAACGGATTAAATTTTGATATTTATTATCGACAGTTCGTTGTAGTTCTTTTTTATGCTGCTTGATTTTTAAAGTCTTTATATCTTGACCAGTAAATAAATTAATTGTCTGAAAAATTAGAATAACAAAGCCAATATATTTACCAGTACCAAAATATAGTTTAGTAATTAGATAAATTCCTATACCTACTAGGACTGAAATTAACAAACGAAACCAGCTACTTTGGACATAATTATAGTCAAAAATAATTCTACTATTAATTTTTAAGCAATAAGGATCGATAATTTGTCCTAAATCTAAAGTAGGATATTTTTTTGATGCTAAAGTAATTACTGATAAGTCAATTTCTGAGGTATATAGTGGACTGATAGTTTCCAACTCGGTATTAATTTTATTTACTAGTGTCTGTAATCCTCCTCCTGCGTAAACGTAATTAATTTTTGACCATTGAGCTGCTAAAGCATCATTAATTTTTTGTTGGCATAAACTTAAAATATAGCTATGAATATATTCAGTATTGTTAAAATTTTCAACAGTAAGATAAAGATAAGTTTCTTCAGTTTCTTTAACTAGTTTAATCTGAGAGTTATAAATAATTTGCTGTATAGTAAATATCCAACTATCTATTATAAAAGGATTAAGATAATCATTTCTTGAGTGACTAATAAATTGCTTGATTTGTCTCAATAATTGCTGTTTTTCTTTAGCTATTAGATTGAAAACTTGGCGATTTTTTTGCTGATAACGCGATATTGATTCTCCTTGAAAATATGTATCTTTAATTTGCTTTATTAGTTGCCAAGCATCTGTTGTTTCTGTTTTAAAAAATCGCTTGATTTTAGTGATTATTTCTTTAGTTACTTGTACTTCTCTTTTTACTTTAACTGTTGTTAATAGCTGAATCAAGTACTGCTGATAAATATCAATATTCTGAGGATTATCTAAATCTATAAAATCATCTAACGGTAGCAGTAAATTATTAATTTGAGAACAGTCTTGGGCTGTTAACCACTCTGACAAACTAGCATATGGTGTTTTAATTTTCTCTTGTTTAACCACGAGAATTAAACTAATATTTTTTTTATCTGCCAGCTTGATTAATCTTTGATGAGCTTCGAGAATATTTTGCCTAGAATTATAAACTAAGCAAATTACATCACAGTTATTAACAATTTTGTATGGCTGTTTTAGCGGAAAGATAACTTCAAAATCATAAAGCGATCGCGCTCCGCGCGGTGGCAGAGCCAATCGCGTTTGCGGAGCAAGTCCCATCTTCGTGGGATAACATCCGCAGGACTCAGCGTACCCTTCGGCTAATCGCCTATCCTGGACTGTATCTAATCGCAATTTTTGATTAGCTTCATTTTTTTCTTTTAATTTTGTAGCCAGAGTTGCCGAAGGACTAATGATTTTAGCAATTGGCTTCTTTACTTTTTTTAGAGTATCAATTGCGGAATTTAGTGTTTTGATTAAATCACTATAACTGGGTTCAGTTGCAACTTTTTGAGAGAGATAGTTAATACTTTTCTCTAAATTACAAATTAATTTACTATTGCTCGACTCCATCTAGCCACCACTAACAGGGGGAATTAAGACAACTTCATCTCCATCTTGGAGAATGGTATTAGATTCTACAAATTTTAAATTGACACCAAAACGGGTTACTCCTTGCCACTTAGCTAATTGCGGTTTTTGTTTAATTAAAGATTCTAAAACCCTATCCACAGTAGTTTGTAAAGGAAAAACTAACTCTAACTCAGGTACATCAAAAACTTCCTGATAAACAGCAAATAATTTAACTTTAACTTTTATATCAGATTCAGACATCTAACCTAATTACCTCTTACCTATTACCTCTTACCTACTCTTCAATTTGATAACCAAACTCTGCTAATCTTAACCGTGACTGTCGCCATTTAGGTTCAACTTTAACAAACAATTCTAAATAAACATCACCCGAAATTAGCTTTTGAATTTGTTTACGTGCTGCTGTACCGATAGTTTTGAGCATACTACCTTTTTTGCCGATAATAATGCCTTTTTGGGAGCTACGCTCAATATTAATTGCAGCATTAACTTTAGTTATTTTAGAAGTTTCTTCAATTTTTTCGATGGTTATTGCTACAGAATGAGGAATTTCTTGACGAGTATGTAATAAAATTTGCTCCCTAATTAATTCAGCCATAATAAAGCGTTCTGGCTGATCTGTAACTAAGTCTGGAGGGTAATAATAAGGCCCCGGTTCTAGACTATTAATCAAAGCTTTTTGTAACTGTTCTGTACCTGCACCAGTAGTAGCTGAAAATTTTACCGTAGAGTAATTAGTATCTGCAATTAGATCGGCATAGCTATCATCAATAAACTGATAATTATTAGACTGCAAATCGACTTTATTTAAACCTAAAATTACTGGTGTAGAAAGACGTTGTAAAATATCCAAAATAAAGCGATCGCCTGTTCCTGCTTCCGTGGAACTATCTACCACAAATAAAACTAAATCTACTGACTTGATAGCTGTTTTAGCATTTTTAACCAAGACTTTTCCTAGTTCGTGATGAGGTTTATGTATACCAGGAGTATCAACAAAAATAATTTGGGCTTCTGGAGTGGTTAAAATTCCCTGTAAACGATTGCGGGTAGTTTGAGCAACAGGAGAAGTAATGGCGATTTTTTGCCCAATTAAATGATTCATTAAGGTAGACTTTCCTACATTTGGTCGACCAACAATGGCAACAAAACCAGACTTAAATCCTGCTGGAGCAATAGGAATAGTAGGAAGTTGATTATCTAAATTTAATTCTTGAGAGTTCATGATTAATTATTACCAAATAATAGCTGATTAGCAATCTAAAATATCCATAACATATTCACCCTGATTAACACATTGATTAGTAGAAATATCAAAAACTATACCTTTGGTTTCTGCATATACATTAATTATCTCTGGTCTTTGTCCTTGTTTATTAAAACTCAAAAGTTGATATATTTGCTCTCCTGCCTTTACTCTAGTTTTTAAGGGTAATCTGGATTGAATCATACCACCAGTAGAAGCATAATAGCTGTTGATTTTATTCTTGGGAACTAAAGTGATAGCTGTCGTTGCAACTGGCTGGGATAAGGACAAAATCTGTTTAGAGGCTAAATAATTTTTAATTCCCGCTAATCCTTTGGCTACTGAAGTCGGATTCATGCTCATTCCTGCACCTAATTCTAGCGTCCAAGATTCGACATCAAAATGAATTTCTTTACCTAAGATAGCCAACTCTTTTTCTAAAGCTAACCAAGGTTTTAAAAAAGCTTCGTCAAAAGCATCACCATCATATTCATTCATCAAAATGGCATATTCTAATAATAAATATTTAGCACTAGCAATTCTTTCCTTAAAGCCAAAAGTATAGTCGATCGCCTGATTACTAGAACTATGAATATCAATTAAATAATCTGCATCCAAACATAAAGACTGTAATTGATAACGATATTGCCGACTAATAGGGACACTACTAGGTTGATTAATGCGCTCTAATTCTTGTTGCCAAGCCTGCTTGATTTTAGCTAGATAATTATTTCTAATCACTTCTGGGTTATTATTAATCTGAGACTGGGCAAACTCTGTTAAATCTTCTGTTTGTTTTTCATAATCCCAAAAAATACGATTCCAATTTTTACCATCGTAATTATTAAATCTACCTGTAGAAAAAAAATGCGATCGCTGATTTACTCCCAAAGGATTACACACAGGTACTAACCATAATTCTCCTTGGATCTGAGATTCATCTAAAGTGGTCAAAAACTCAATTAGCTGCTGAATTACCCCATTACCTACAATTTCTGCACCGTGCAAATTAGCCTGAATATAAGCTTTTTTCCCTGGTTGTTTGCCGATAAACTTATAAACTTGCAAAGATAAAACATCACCAGAAGCCAGCTTAAATAACTCTATGGTTGAAATACTGGGAATCATCTTCTAAAACTCCAAAGGAAGCAAGCAGTATGGAAGAGATTTAATATAGCAGCTATTTAACTCAATTTTCTGATTGTCTATTTTTGTCTATTTTTAAATTTTCAGTTTTCCACTTCAGCTATCAAATTAGGCTAAATTTATTGTAAAGGTAAATTAACTTAAATTTTTAGTCCGATTGCATTTTAAAATTCTTTATAACGTATCCAAACATATACATATTCAGATATATATTAATTAGATAAAAACCAGATTTTTTGATTTCTTTTGACTTCTTTAGTACTACAATATACTAAAAGCATTTAATTTATTTTTTTATATATTCAAAACTTAAACTAACTTATTTCTGTGGAGTAATCACTATGAAATTCAATCTACTAGTTCAAACGATTCTCGGACTGGGTATGGTTGTAGGAGCGATCTCAGTTAGTGGAGAATCTAGCTATGCTCAAGAGCGTTTTTATTGTGACAGCAACCAGATGGCTACTACAGTTCAAACCGAAAGAGGTTCAATTCCTCTAATTAGATGGACAGATCGTTCCTTTCCACCTCCTTTTACTCCCGAACAACGTTGCCAAATTGTGTCAGATAGATTCAAAAAATTTGATAACAACGGAACATTAAAATATATCAAAGCAGATACCATCAATAACTTACCTGCCCTTTGCGTAGCAGCTTACAAAGGTGGTCCTTGTTTACCTAATGGACTGTTGGTCACTTTTAAACCAGGTACAGACGCAAATCAAACCCTACTTAAAATTTTAGACCGTCGTGTTTGGGCAACAAGTGGTCCGATCCAACTTAGTAGTCAGAATAATCATGCAGAAGCCTTAATTTCTGAAGTAGATGGGGAAACTTATGTCAATTTAGAAATATTGCTTAATTCGAGCGTTCAGACTCAGCCATAATAGACTTCTTGCACCAACAATCATTAAGTACCTTAAGTTAAAACTCCAGTTCTCAAACTAGACTTGGTTTATAACCTTATCAACAACGTCTTATATTTTATTGATTTTATAGATATCGACTAATGAATTGTTTTCAAAAGCTGGCAGCCATAATTATGGGTTTGTCCATGGTAATTGCGCCTCTAAAATCCACTAGAGTCTTAAGTGAAGCTTTAGATCAAAATGAGATTCGTAATATGGCA
>JASJDX010000466.1 GCA_030064975.1 Pleurocapsa sp. MO_192.B19 | reverse complement strand
TACGTTGGGCAATTAGATACTATTGGCAGAAAGCAGGTATACCCGTCAATCGCGTTGGGAATGACGATTTACCCAGCGAACAAAATCCCCATTGGCAAGATCCCAAATTTAATCCTGTTGAGTATATCGACGACGATCTCTTGGGTTTCTTTGAAGCAGAAAGTGCCAAAAAAGATACTAAAGACGATAATCAACAACAAGCAACACCTGAAACTAAAGAAAAAAGCCAGAAAAAGTCGAAGCCAAAAGGTACGGTAACAGATAGAAGGGGAAGACTAGACGTTACTCGTGCCATTTCTACTATTCCCTATGACGGTAAAGTTACCTTTAGTTCCAAAAGTGGTAAAAAAGACCGTACTTCAATTTATGGAACGGAATTTCACGGTACGAGATATCAATTTGGCTTTGGCATTACTCCAGAATCTTGCAAAGACAAATCGAGAGTCCTAAATCTACTAGATGCAATAATTTCCATTTATCGAGTGGGTGGTAATCACGGTAGGTTTCTGTTTGATTTTGCTCCAGAAAGTATCATTTTACGCTGGACAAATGATTTTGCACCCCGTTTCCTTTACTGCTATGACGAAGATGAACTAGGAAATATTTCCATACCAAAACTATTGAGACAGATAAGATCTGGCGATCTAGATCCCACTGAATTATGGGTTGGAGGAGAAATAACCGAGCTTTTAGAAGGTAGTGAGTACAAAGATGTCAATAAATATTCTGGAGTAAAAGCAACAGTAGACGCTTTAAAAGAAAAGATCGCTCAAGATTTATCTATCTCAAATGAGAAAGAGGAGAATACATGACAATTATCCTCAGAGTTGATGTTCCTATTGCTTCCTTTCCTACTTCTCGCAGTCGCGAATATCGCCAAACTTATCCCGTACCACCTCCTTCAACTGTTTATGGAATGCTGTTGTCTATGGTGGGTGAAACTGATAGATACAAACATTGTGGTGTAAAAATTGCGATCGCTCTTTTGACCGAACCTGCTAAATCAATCACACTGAGAAAAACTCGAAGATTCAAGTATAAAAAACTAGATCGCAAAGAAAACACCAGACCAGATTTTCAGGAAATACTAACTGGCATTGAGTTAATGGTTTGGGTAGATAAAGGAGAAGATAAAGCAAAACCTAGTTTATGCGATCGCATCATCGAAGCATTTACCGTTCCATCATCAATCAGTCGATTTGGTGCATTGTGTTTGGGAGAAAGCAGAGACTTAGTAAATTCCGTAGATTTAATATCTAATATCGACCCCAATTTAAAATTGAACTATTTAATTCAAGATGAATATGGTAATTTATCATTACCTTACTGGATTGATTATGTTGGTTCAAAGAATACTCACTGGCTACGTTATTCTTTGGAAAAAAGATCTCTAACCATCTTCCCTGATTCTGCTTGGACAATTGTAAAAGCAATCTGAGCGATCGATCCGAAATTTATGCAAGGATCTCTATTTGTAAACTTTATTTGAATGCCAAAAATAGCTGTAAGCCAATCTTAATAATAACTTGAGCGATTATTTTACCTGTAGAGGTGCTTGCAAAACCTGAAAACATTAAATATATTTGGGTTGTAGGAATTAAACTTTATTTGTTTTGAAGAGTATTTTGCGTAATTTTAAAATTACAAACAATATTCATGAGTCTTGGTTTCTCAGACTATTCAGAGTAAGGGATTCAAAGGTTGCCCTGCAACTCAATGAAATGTCGTAAGGCGTTGTGAACTTAGGTGATCGTACTTTTGCTAGCGAGGAAGAATTCTGCAACTCAATGAAATGTCGTAAGGCGTTACTGGCATATATACTTATACAAATTAGCATTCTATTCTAAAACCAATTCTGTTAATTCTTCTAAAGTACAATCCCCATAACCTTCAACAGTTAATTTATTGATTCCATCAATTAGTCGCCCCAACACCTCTCCGCCAATTTCGGGTAACACATCTTGAGTTCTCAATCTCGAAATACTTGTAGGATGAACATCCAGCTCTAGAGCTAAAGCTTTGTTAGTAATGCGTCGGCGTGCCATTACTTCACGAAGTTTCCATCTTACTATGCTCACTTTTCTTGGATTCAATATTGAGTTCACCAGTATCTTGTTACCTACTTATTCCTTATTAAGAATAGCAATTCGCGTAAGAAATATTGCGCTTAACATTATTACTGCTTGTAATTTAATTTAATAATTAACTTTTTTAACACTAAAATAATATGCAGCGTTATTTTTTAAGCGTTGTACGCTATTATGAAGACATAAGAGAAAGGCGATCGCGCCTGGACAGCTTGTTTCGCCTTCTCTTACAAACCCAATAGAATATAAGGTCTTATTACTATGATTGCACAGAATTTAGATGCAACCCAAATTTGTGCTGACCAATTAACCGAAGGCGATATCATTCGGCACTTTACGGGAGATGTCTGGCAAGTTATCTCCGAACCAGAATACATATCCAATGGCATTAGTTTTGAAGTGCTTTGCCTGGATGTAGAAACACCACCAAATACTCAGCAGGTAATTTTTGCTGCTGGTTGGAAGTTTGAGTTGCTCGATTATCAACCTTTAATGACAGCTTAGGAATATATGGCGATCGCACTCATTGAATAATGCGATCGCTTTCTTTGTTTGTGTAGCTCTTTTTAAAGTGCTGCATAGTTCTTGCTGCTCAATTTTTCTCTACATCTTTCACAATTCACTTCAAATCAAAATGCTTGGATTTTTCCCTACACTCTACCCAGGCGAGTTACTTTATAGTGGTATTGCTCGCTATCAAATCCGCAGTGGCAACTTAAGCCCCAAAGCGAACATCGAAGAATTATTTAACTCTAGAAACATTACAGCTACAGCAGATTTACCCTGTGGTTTGGATAATCTGGTTCAGAATCTTCCAACCTATTCTTCTGCTACCGCAGATAGTTTGATTCAAAAGCATACCCTATATCCTTTTTACGCTCCTTTTCTACCACCAAAGAGAGCCAAACGAGTTCAAGAATCAATGAAAAGTACAAAGGGTGGAAATATCCATACAACCGCAGGAGTTATGGCAAGTGCCATATTTGCCCCCCAATACTTTCGTTTTTGTCCTGAGTGTTTGCAGAAAGATTTGGATAAACACGGCGAGACTTACTGGCATAGGCTACATCAAATACAGGGAGTAATCTTTTGTCCAGTTCACAAAATAACATTGCAAAATAGTCAGATTCCGATACAAGGATTTAACAAGCATCAATACGAGGCTGCAACTGAATCCAATTGTCAGACAGGAGATTTAAAGCTTAATTACAGTCAAACGGCGATCAAACAACTAATTAATCTGGCTCAAGATATTGCTCAGTTATTAGAAAATACCTATACCAGTCGCACTTTGGAATGGTTTACGAAAAGATATCAAACTTTACTCATCGAAAGAGGCTATGCTAATGTTTCTGGGAGAGTCAAGCAAGAAAAGTTGATTGATGATTTTCTCTATTTTTATGACGCGGAGTTTTTAGAAATCATAGATTCAACAGTGGCTTACAAAGATAGGAGTAATTGGCTATCTCAAATAACAAGAAAGCACCGCAAGGTATTTCATCCCATCAGACATCTGTTGATGATTCGGTTTCTAACAGACTCAAGGAGTTAGTAGAAGTTAAAAAGTTAGGTTTAAGGGCTACTGCTAGGGAATTACGAGTCGAGCCGAATACAATCAAGCGGTATGTAGCTTTACTGGATTTAACTCCTACTTGGACAAAGAATAAGCCAAAAGCTAAGTCGCCAAAATCATTATCAATCGATTCAGGAGATATTAAGCAGGAAAAACGAGATATTTGGCTTAATTTACAGCAAGAGAATTCAGAGTTATCGAAAACTGAGATTAGAAAACTTGCTCCTGATGTTTACGCTTGGCTTTACAGACGCGATCGCACTTGGCTTAATACCAACTCTCCAAAATTAAAGCAACCGAAATCGTCAGTCGATAAAGTTGATTGGAATACTAGGGATAAAGAGATATTCATTAAAGTTCAAAGTGCAGTAGAGCAGCTACTCAAAAAAGATAAGCCTGTCAGAATTACAGTCAGTAGAATTGGGGCTAGTCTGGGATTGAAAGCATTGCTGGAAAAGCATTTGGGAAAGTTACCTCAAACAAAAGCTTATTTGGAGTCGGTGACTGAGACTGTGGAGGATTTTCAAATTAGAAGGATTGAATGGGCAGTTAAGGAGTTAGATTGCCAAGGAGAGGAGATTAAAGAATGGAAAATATTGAGATTAGCTAGTTTGAGAGAAGATGTATCGGATAAAGTGAGAAGGTTTTTAGAGGAAATATTACATCAGGAATTGCTTTGATTGTTGTCATCTCTGAAGAAACACTAGCCGTAAAGTTTATGTAGCAAGGGCTTGAGAGAAGGGAGCATTTTGCGTATCTTGAGAAATGGGGACAAGTTCAAGACCAAGAGCCTGAGCTTTTTTCTGGAGATTTTTGAGGACTTGCTCATTGTATTTTTTCTCGTAGTAGTCCATGCCAGGGTCGGAATATTGCCCATTCGTTTTCCACAAGTGAATAGAACATACGTGCGCTCTTTATCGGCAGTAGCGGTAATAGCTTTGGGGGCACCAAGACGCGATCTCCAACGTGGTTCTAATTTCTTCTTTATTCGGTTAAATTTATTTGTATGAATAAATATTACAAAAAACAAAATTTCGCATAAATTTCAAGCTGAAGACCTAAGTAATAATTAGAAGCTCAAATTAATGTACTGAATCTGAGTAGAATATCTAGACTTTATATTCTATCAAATCAAACTATAAAAAATAGAGATTAAATCTATTTTTTACATACAAAAAATCAAAAAATTTATTTGCTTGCCATCTAACTTTGGATGGCAATCGTTATGTTTGTAAATCGAGTTTATTATTATCTTGAGTTAAGAAATAATAAGTGCAAAAACTTTTGATTTAGAAGAAGATTAATATTATTGTATAGATATTAGACACATTTATATATAGTATATAAGCTTTGATTGTGGCTTCGCTTTGGTGAATATGTTGCTAAATATAAAAACTTAAACATAAAACCAAATAATTGGAGAAACAGCGAATATTTACAAGCAACAAAAAAATAAAATAAGGACAAAATTCAAATATTCCTGGCATTTTCCCCACTTGTTATCTTTGTAAAATAAAACACAAAACTGCTGTAGAAAATGCTGTAGGAGCGACTATTGATGACGAGGGATTTTCGGCATCAACATCTTTGTATTTTCAATAGCAACTGGAACTATTAAGGAGATTTAAGATGACTGAAATAGAAGTAAATCAAGAAGAGTGGTTAGAAGATTTTGACTTTGAACCTTGTGAAGAAATTAGTCATGTAGAAGAAGAAGCTTTAGGGACAAGAGCTGGTGCTTATACTGGCTCTGTACAAAATGCCCCTGGTTGTTCGACGATGGTGGCTAATGGTTTGTCACAGCAATTAATTCATGAAGTTAATTTAATGATTCCTGGGGTGTTAGTTAGCTTCGACGATCTTAATGTAAATTTGGGTAACGCTGCCTATCCTTTCTTACAACCACAAGCCAAAGAGGCACTGGCTAAAGCAATTCGCGATCGTCAGAATGAGGCTGGCGAAGCCAATCGCAACAAAACACTGAGAGTTAATTCCACCTATCGAACTCTAGTGCAGCAATACCTTTTATATGGATGGCGTGGTGGCAGAAGAGGTTGTCCCTATGGTTTAGTTGCACCTCCAGGACGCAGTAATCATCAAGGTGGACTGGCGATCGATATTAACGATCATTTAGGTTGGCGACCTCATTTAGAAAGGTATGGTTGGCAGTGGTTTGGTAACAGAGATAAACCACATTTCACTTATCGAGGAAGTGGCACTAAGGATATTCGTAATCATGCCATTAAAGCTTTTCAAAGACTGTGGAATAGAAATCATCCTGATGATCAAATTGCTGAAGATGGAATCTATGGCAACAATACAGCATCGAGAATCAATCAAACTTCTGTCAAAGGTTTTACCATTGCACCTTGGGATACTGAACCCAGATTACTCCGTGTTAGCCGACCTATGACCGAAGGTTCAGACGTGATTAAGGTTCAAGAAGCTTTGCAGGCAAAAGGGTTTGATATTTTCCCTGATGGCTTATTTGGCAATGGTACAGCAAGTATCGTTAAACAATTTCAGGAAAGAGAAGGTTTAGTGGCAGATGGCATTGTTGGCTCTGAAACTAGAGAAGCTTTATTTACTTAAAGTTTTGCAGCCAATTATCAAGACTAATGTAATCACAGGAGAAAATAAATGGCTAATAATCAAAAAACACTTATGAACGATCTAGTAGTAATTTTGCCAGGAATTACAGGTAGTGTCTTGCAAAAGGATGGCAAAGATTTGTGGGGTGCTTCTTCACAAGCAATTTTCGACATAGTGATCAGTGGGGGTAAAAATTTACAGCAACTCAAATTAAAGGGAACAGATTCTGGGGGTGATTATTATGGCGATGACATCAAAGCAACTCGCTTAGTAGCTGATGCTCAAATTATTCCAGGATTAATCAAGATCTTAGACGGTTATTCTCAAACCTCTAAACTAATTACTGATAATTTCGAGGTTACTGAAGGAGATATCTATAACGATCCTGAAGATAAAGCAGCAAACTTTTATCATTTTCCCTACGATTGGCGCAGAGATAATCGAATCAATGGGAAGATACTAAACAGATTACTCAGTAAAAGACTCAAAACATGGCGTGAAACTAATGGTAATAGTGGCGCCAAGGTAATTCTTTTAGCTCACAGCATGGGTGGTTTGGTTTCTCGTTATCATCTGGAAGTATTGGGAGGATGGCAAGATTGTCGAGCCTTGTTTACTTTTGGTACTCCCTATCGCGGTTCGGTT
>JASJDX010000465.1 GCA_030064975.1 Pleurocapsa sp. MO_192.B19 | reverse complement strand
AACCCAAAGTGGACACCCGCCGAGCTAGCCAGCAAAATACTAGCTCAACATCGCAGCAATCGAAGAGTTCAGAGTTAGGAGTTAGTAGTTCGGAGTTACAAAACAATAATTCCGAATTCAAAAAGGTTTGTGCTGCCGTTCGTGCGGGTAATTCTGTCCTGGTATTAGGTGAAGCGGGAACGGGTAAAGGTGACTTTGCTGTAGCTCTTCATGAGGAATTACTAGGGGAGTTTAATAGTGCGATTGGCTCCGCCAGTGCGCGTTGCGCAATCGCCACTTACAAAGGTTCAATCAAGAAGTTCTTTATAGCAATCGCCATGCAGCTAGGCTGTCCCACTGAGAATGATGAAGGTAAACCCATGACTGTTGATGCTCTCAAGGAAGAGATTTTAGTTAACAGTGGTGAGGATACCTTACTCATTTTCCCCGAAGCTAAACGGTTAACTACTTCGATTAGATATTGGCTAGAGGACATGATTTCTGCTGGTGCGATAGTGGTTTGCTTTGCTGTTACTAACCCAGGTAAGGATATCTTTCTCGATATGTTGGAGATTGAACTAGATTTGCCGAGCGATGCTCACATTCGTCTAGTCATGGCAGCAGAAGCCCAAAGAGTCGGACTAGAGATTAGTAAATCAAGACTGGCTGAACTCCAACCATTGGCAGGACGTAACCCAATGTTGGCTCGAAAAATCATCAAGAATGAGGCTCTCGGACTAAAGCAGGATAAGCCAGAACATACTCAATATGTCGTAATAATGCCGATAATCCTCGCTTGTCTGATGAGCTTCGGCATTGTCCGATTTATTGGGATGGGAACGGGGAATAAATCTCTTTATATCTTCGGTGGCGTTTCTCTGGTGGCAGGTATGACTCTTAAGCAACTAGGTAGTATCAAAGGTGCGAGGAAGAGGTTGGGACAGTGATTGAAGGAATTTATATTTTCTGAGAATTTTTTTATTTACGACCCCAAACCTGAAATATTCTAGGTAGACTGATGATTGTTTCTGAATTTTGGGCAAATTCCTTAAGTTCTGAAATAATTGTGTTTATTTCATCGGGTGATGATAGACCTTGTTCCAAGATGGCTGACCGAATTTTTTCCATTGTTATTTGAGCAATTGATTTTCCTTCTCCTTCCATAAAAGTTGGTTGAACTAAATTCAAATTAACTTCTTTGAATCCAGCTTTCTTTAACATCCCAGGTAATTTAAGACCAATTTCTGGATCTCCTCCCTTGTTTTGGACTACCTGTTGATAGAGTTCGATATACCTGTCAAAAGCTAAACATTTTGGATAACAAAAATGTCCAGAAAACTCCAGGTCTTCAATGGCAATCCAGCCTCCTGGTTTGAGAGCCGTTTTCATGAGTTCAATTACTCTTTGAGTCTCACTTAAATGAGTGAGTAAAAAACGAGTATAGGCTAAATCATATTTGTTTTCCTCATCCAAAGATAGAGCATCGGCAACAAGAAATTGAACATTAGTCAACCCCAGTTGTTGACAATCTTGCTGAGTTAATCGCACGATGGTTTCATCTAGTTCAAGACCCACAACTCGACCTTTTTCACCTACAAGATTGGCTAGTTCAAAGCTGACATCTCCTCCGCCACAACCAATATCTAAGCAGTGCATTCCTGTGGTGATTTCCAGATGCTGAAAAAAATTCTGGGTATAGGGCTGCATGACTCGGGATAAGATTTTTAATCTTGCCTTGCCTTCTGCTCCACCTGCGATCGCGTAGTGTTTCATTTATCTTCTTGAATCTCTCAGAATTTTACAGAACAGAATAAACTATAAAGCTAACTACAGTGAGTCAAATAACTGACAAATTTGACTAATAGGCTAACACTGGTAAAAAGTAACTCTACTTCTTACCCGCCTATGATGGCAATTACCCATTGTGCGATCGCAGCTGCTGGAACATCTTTAATCCTGGGAACTGGTCAACCATTACCTTTAGGTTTAGCTATTCTGGGTTCACAACTTCCCGATTTAGACACTACTACCAGCACCATTGGTAAAATCTTCTTTCCCATCAGTTCATGGATTGAAGATCGCTTTCCCCATCGCTCAGTTACTCATTCTCTTCTGGCGACAGCGGGTATAGCTATTGTTTCTCTTGGTGTTGGTCACTTTTTACTAGGGGATATCATGACAGCGATCGCTTTACCGTTGGGTCATCTACTAGCTTGCTTCTCCGATACCTTCACCAAGCAAGGAGTACAATTGTTTTATCCTAATCCTGCCTGGGCAATTAGCGTTAGTAATCCGCGACGGCGACTAAAAACTGGTGGTGCTGGTGAATTATGGGTTTTAGGAGGTGTGATCGCCCTACTGACATTAGGAATCTATTTAGCTAATGGTGGGGGCATAACTCAGAAAGTCAGTCAGAATCTAGGCTTGAGAGATGGCATTGTCAGAGTCTATAACGAGAATGCTGCTACTAACAATGTGTATGCAGAGATTAAGGGTGTTTGGGCATCAGATAGAACTAGTGCCGATGGTAGATATTTGATTATTGGTAATGAGGGTAAAGAGTTTATCGTAAGTAATGGTAAGGGTGTTTATAAAACTGGCGCACAGATTATTACTAACAAAGTGACAACCGCCGTTGGGGAAACTGCCACTACTGAAATTAGGAATATTAGGTTTAATGATGAAGATGCGATCGCCCCACTGCAACAACTAAAAAGGAACTACCCCGATTCAGACATATTTGTAAGCGGAAATTTGACGGTTGATTTTCCTGAAGATATCCAGATCCCTTTAAAGAAAAACAACTATGTTACAGCTTCAATAAACGGTACTACATTAAAGATTTCGTACTGTCCTCTAGATGATGCGATCGCACTTTTAAGAGAACAGTATGCAGTGGGGAATGTAGAAATAAAGTTAGTGCGGTAAAAATTTGACTTGTAAACGTCAGATAATAGTTTTTTTGATGTACTCCCGCCGTTAAGCTCCTAGCATCACTATGACGGGTGATTCTCGGAGGACGATGGAAGAGAACGCTCTTCTTTAGCTTTTATTTTTTCCTTATTGGTAGTAGTTTTTTCGATTCCACCTAAAACATAACCAGCTATTCCTGAGTACAAGGATGCTAATAATTCTGTAGGTAGTCTGTCAATTGTAACTAGATAACCTGAAATAACGGTAATGAATATTACCGATAGTAGTCGTAAAACAATCCCTTTTAAAAAAAAGTTCTCAATAACAGATTCTTGTTTACTTATAGTAAACATTAATACAGCCCAACAAAAACAAAATGCCACTATAATTGCCAGACCTAAAACTATATCAGAAGACCACATAAATCTTTATTATTTCTACTTTTCTGTTGATTGGTAATATCTAACACTGTTCAACTGTTTTGGCAAACGTTATTGCCTCGAACTCAGATCGCACTTTTGAGAGAACAGTATGGAGTGGGAATGTAGAGGTTAGGATAGTACGGCTAAATAGCTAGATTTGAGGTAAATAGTGAGTATACAAGCATCTTTAGAAATTAGTGTATCTGCACAAGGTATTAATCTTTTTGATGCAATTAAAGATTCTGCGAATAATAGTATTTTGGAATACTCTGAATCATCTAGATGGTTTAGTTGTGATGCTGTTGATACTCAATCAACATTAATTTCTAAGAGTGTAAAATTTGTTACGACTGTTTCAGCAATAGCAGGATTTCTAATTCAAATACAACCAACAATCCAAGAAGTAATAAAGGCTAATGCTTCAAAAGGTATAACTGTTACTTGTGGAGATAGAAAAATAGAGATACAAGGAGAAAATGATATTGAGAAGGCGATCGCTGCACTCAAAGAACTTGACTGTGATGGCAATAGCAAAACAGTCAAGGCAGATCTTTCCAATGACTGATAAATATTAGTTTCTGTTTACTGTTAGACAGTCGGTATAACGAAAGCTAAACATAACGTACTGGATTCTGTCCATTAAATTCAACATTGCAGTTTATGATACATCCATCTAAAAACTTGATAATCAATCTTTTGTCATCAACATATTGACTAGCATTACGATCAAATATACCTTTAATCATTTGTGTTCCCTCAAAGTTGACAACCTGAATGTGAGTAATTTGTTGAATCTTGTCCTTGGCGATTACCCAATTTCCAGATGATTCTTTTGAGAGCAGTTCTAGCAGATTGTTATTTGTTCGTACTTGAAGGGTTAATTTAGACATAATAGATAAAAGCTATTTTAAGAATATTGCCCCCAATCACGTTTAATAAACCAATTTGTGTCCCAAGTAATAAACTCTGCTGGGTCAAATTTTTCTGAAAGCACTTCAATATCAACAACTTGATTGGGAAGAAGACTCAGCACATGATTTTTAGTGTCGCTATCGTAGTCCCAAAAATGATATCGGTCATCTTTATTTTTGGCACGGCGACTTGGACCATGATCCATGGGAGCGCAGGTACGTACAAGTTCGCAACCGTCTTCCTTTGAATAGAATTTAAGTTCTATTTTGTTTTGATCGTGAATGGCTTGGATGAATTCGTCTTGCATGATTTTTTGCCTCAAAGAAACTATACATATAGTTCCCAAAAGTCATTCAGCATCTCTAACATCTTTGAAAGAGAACTGTACTATCGCCCGTCCCCCAACTCAGAACGCACCAAATATAAACTGACTCTGCTCAAAAACCGTTAATCAGTGGGAACAATAAAACTAATAAAAGTTCCACCGTAGCCGAGGTTTTAGATAGATGAAGAGGGTAAGTAAATTAGTTATCTATGGACTGGTAATAGTCGGTATCGCGATCTCCATTATCACAACTAACTTCTTCCCTCTATCTAGTTGGGCAACAGCTAATAATCAACCAACTCAGACAGAAACTACTACACCCAAACGGTTAAACATCACCGTCAACGTTTCTGAGCCAGATGACCTCAAAGTAAGTGAAGGAGAACAGATAGCCAAAGGTAAAGTCATTGCTGACAGGGAACGAGAAAGAACTAGACTGACTGCCCAACAGAAACAGCTACAGCTATCACTAGACCGTCTCCAAGCAGCTTCTATTACTCCACCAGCAGCACCCGCAGCCGTACCGCCGACGATGGCATTACCGCCCATCAGCTATCTAGAACAAGAGGCAGCAGTAGCTAAAACTAAATCGGCTATTTCTTCCATTGAGTCTGAGGTAGAACTCAAACAACAAGAAGTTGAATATCTTTCAGGTGTTAAAAACCTCGATCCAATTATCCTCGAACACGAACAGGCAAAACTGAAACAGCTAAAACTCAATCACACCGCAGCAGTCAGGGAGTATCAGCTAGCAATGGGCAAGATGCAGACGGCTAAAAGCAGTAGGAAGTATCAAGAATATCAAGCATCAATTAATACAGCCCGTCGCGTTGAAGAGATGAATCAAGCCCGCCTTAACTATCAACGACAGCTAGCAGAATACGAGCAAAGACTGACTGACAGAGAATTTCAAGTAACACAGCTTATTGAGAAATTGAATAATGTGGAAAATCAAATCGCTACCTTGGCAGTTATTAAATCTCCCTACAATGGCACTGTGCGCCGTGTCTCTTGGCTCGGTCAATCCGCAGATGGCACACTCACAGCCCAAGTCGTCCTTATGGTCAACAAGTAATAGTTCGGAATTCGGAATTCGGAATTCGGAGTTAGGGAGAAACAAGATTAACTACGAACTACGAACTCCTAACTCTGAACTCCTTTGTCTCAATAGCAGTAATGAATGTGTCAAACAGATTACATCGCGAGCGCTCGCTAATTCTTCAAAACTCAAACAGTCAAAGTCAAGAATTGCCCTGATTGAGCAAAGACTAGCAGTTACAGAGGATAGAATCGATTACACCTCTAAGAAGAAGTGGACTAACTATATCTCTACAGATCCAGTAAACATTATTCAAAACCTGTTTGGTGGTGGTGGAGTTCAAAGAGATAATCTGGCGATCGCCAATCTTGAAATTAGAACTACAGATTTATTAGCAGCTAAAGCCGAACTAGAACGACAGCAAGAGGAGGAGAAATTAAAGATAGAAGATGAAGTACTGCGCCTGGTGCTTGATTATGAAGCTTCTGAGCGTAGATATAATTTACTGACTTCTCAACTGGAAACTCTAGAACAGCAGAGGGAAGTAATCAGAATTGCCTATCGCTTGGGTAGAGGTAGTACATCTCAGATTTTAGGTATGGAGTCTAGGCGCGATCGTATTTCTGAGCAGATTGTTGATGTTGAGATTAAGCAAGATGAGTCGGTGCGGAAGCTTAAGCAACTTACGAGAGGAGATAAAGTTATTTAATTGAGGAGAGTTTGACCAAGTATAAAGTAGCTTGCTGCCAGTCATCGAAATATTCAGGGATACAGGATTGGCAATCAATATAAGTTACTGCCCAAAGGCTGTTACTTCTTTGTTCAATGCGCCCCATGAAGTGACATTTACCATCAAGATTTGGCAGCGACAGATCGTAAATATGGCTAGCAATTCGATTAAAAATAATTACTCCAAACTCAAGGGTAAGACGATGTGGAGGATTCGCTGTTGTGGGTAGCTGCACTGTGATTATGAGTTCGAGTGCGAGTATGTCAAAACAATAACACCCAAGCTAAAATCACCGAGAGACTTTCTCTTATAATTAACTCAATTTGGAGTTGCACTGAACAAAAATATCCAGTAAGCTATCTCCCTTATTTCCAATTGAGAAAATATCAGCTTTTTAGTTGAGTGTTACTGTTGTTATTCAACGAGACAGATATTAGATGAAACAGATTTTTAGCCTCCTTGATTGAATGTGGACAAACCTGTAATCTCTGT
>JASJDX010000464.1 GCA_030064975.1 Pleurocapsa sp. MO_192.B19 | reverse complement strand
GGCAATTACAAAGATAGAGGAAAAAACTGAATATGCCTTCGCTCTTTTGTTTTTACCTTTAGTTTGTCAGTACTTCACTCTGCTCTCAAATTCAACCAAAAGAGATAAAAAACAAGCAGTAAGATATGCCATACTTATTCCCGATGTCTATAACTTTGAAACAGCAGCCAATAGGCTTTGGCAGTCAGGCGATCGCGAATATAAAGACTGTTTTATAACCACTTTGGGAGAAGCAGCTTTAAAGTACTATAGTTCTGTCAACGAACAACTCACCTCACCTCACAATTGCCAAGTTTTGCTCTACGAAAAATTAAATAAGAAATCTCGACAGAGAATAATCTTAGAGATTGAAGACTTTGCGATCGCGCCACAAGCAGTCAGAGATTACCAGTTTGTCTCAAGAAACTTTATCGACAACAAAATATTTGTTTATGACAATCAAAGCTTCACGGTAAAAGTCAATTCCATTCGTGCCATCATCGCTGATAACTTGGCGCGAAACGCTCCTTGGTGGTGGGATCTGTGGGAGACATTTTACCAAACAGAGCCATTGGAATCAGAAGATTTAGATAAGCAACTAGTTTTTAATCGTCGGGGGTTACTCGCCATGCTCGAACAAGATACAAAGCTACAAATCTATCAAGACTTCATTCGCGCTTTCCACGAAGCCTTGAGGAAGATTTATGCCAAAACCTACAACAAAAAAAGAAGTAGAGCAGAAAATAACCAGAAGATTGACAAAAAATATCAAGCAATCAGAAGCGAATTAAGTCAGTGTTACGACCAAGAATCATTAGAAGACTTTTTAGCCGATTTTCTCTCCAGGGCGGGTTTGAATTCCTCGCTTTACGATCGCTGGGAGCAAATTCTACCTCTGATTGTTGATGAAGTTAACTGGAAGAAGACCAGAAATCTATCATTATTAGCTTTGGCTAGCTACAAACCGCGAGGATTTTCTCTTCAAAAGATATCAATTAAGTATTGGAGGACATTGCTAGAAATTAATTTTCAGGCAGCAATTTTGTTTTTACTTCAACAACCTATATTGGAAATATTCCCTGAAATCCAAGAAGAAACTGAAGTCATATCAGAAGTTTGATGTGGCATTCGCTAAATAGTTTTAAATAAGGTTGTTAAATTATTAGTTTTATGTCCAGATATTATTTATTCGGTACTCTCCTCTCTCACTATGGTTCGGCATCTCTAAATCATGGCAAAAGCAAAGGCAATACCAGTCCCCTGCAAAAAGCTAGATGGCATAACAAACTTCATTCGGTAGTTAATAGCGACGCTATACGCTGGGCATTGCGGTTCTACTGGCAGCAAAATGGCTATCCTGTGAATCGCAATTGGGATGGATATGTTAACAACTGGATCGATGAAAATTTTGACCCAGAACGATTTATCGATGACGATGTACTGGGTTTTATGAATCCAGAAGCAGTAAGAAGAGAAATAACTGAAGAGATTGATGATAGTGATTTGGAAACAGGAGTAAAACAGCGAACTAGAATCGCTTACCCTCAAAGACTAAGTGCATTAGGAGTTAACCGCGCTTTTTCTCTCACACCTTTTGATGGAGGTGTCACCTTTAACTCCAAAAGCGGAGAGAAAGATGGTACTTCCTTGCACTTCATCGAATATCATAATACTCGCTACCAATACGTCTTTGCTCTTGACTGCAATCACCTTAAAGATAAGACTCGAATTTTTGATGTATTAGATGGATTGATGTCAATCCGTAAAGTAGGAGGACACAACAATGTCTTTTGCTATGACTTTTCCCCTGAAAGTTTTGTCTTGCGGTGGACGAAAGATCCTTCCCCAGATATGTTTTACTGCTTCGAGCAATTGGAAACTCAGCCAGGAGTATACGCTGAACCTACTATTTCTTCTAGCTTGATTGAATCATTAGCTAATGAAGACATCGACTCCAATGAATTGTGGATTGGGGGCAAAATTGCCAACGACTTTGAATTGAATAAGGCTCATATTTATCCAGGTAGAAAGAAAGCAGTTGCCGAACTCAAGAAAGTTATTACCAAAGATTTAGATCTAAATAAAGCTAAAGCACAAAAATGAATTCGATCTCCTTATACGTTCACGTTCCCTGTGCTACTTTTCGGGTTTCCCACAGTCGGGAGTATGGCAAGACTTACTCCGTTCCTCCTCTTTCTACGATTTACGGAATGTTGTTGTCGCTAGTGGGGGAAACTGACGCTCGAAAACACTGTGGGGTTAGGCTGGCTATAGCCATGTTATCTCAAACACAAAAGTCTACATTACTGAGGAAGATGAGACGTTTTAAAGTTTCTTCTCTTGGAGATCCGAGAAATACTAGTCCCGAACATCAAGAGATTCTAACTGATATCAAATTTATTGTTTGGGTAGAATCATCACAAGAATCAGTAAATCCAACTTTAGTAGAAAAAATCCAACAGGCTAAAGCCAATCCTGCTGATGTCAAACGTTTTGGTTGTCTGTATTTAGGAGAAAGCAATGACTTGGTTAACTCGATTAGGTTTGTTCAAGAGCGTCACTTAAGTCAAAATAAGCAGTGGTTGGTTAAAAGTAATGAAGGCAATATTACTTTGCCTTACTGGGTTGACCATGTGGGTTCTCAAGGAACGAGATGGCAGCGTTATTGTCTGGAAGAATTAAATCTAAAAACTCCACCCGATAATTCTTGGACGACAATTCAAACTGAATAAAATGCAAGCACCTCTGCTTGTAAAACAGTTTTGTAGAGTTAAAATCGCCATAAGTCTTAGACAGCAATCATCATAGAGATTTTTTGCTTAATTGAGATCCTTGCAATTTGCTAAAGCTTTGTAAATTAAGGACTTCAGCGGTCGAAAGCTCGCTTATCATACAGAAGTGAGCTTATTTCGCAGTGTTTTGAATAAAATGCTTGAATTTTTGACTATCGGCTATTGTCAAATATGGCTTTCAGGCTCTGCCCTGTATCTTGGTTAAATGTCTTTTGGCGTTGCTCACCCGACAAACTAGACTATCTGGCAGTAGAATCAGAGCTGTATCTTGGTTAAATGTCTTTTGGCGTTGCTCACTTAGTCAAAGCCCCAATACTTCTAGCCTCTTTAGCTCTGTATCTTGGTTAAATGTCTTTTGGCGTTGCTCACTAAGATCGAGAGTGTTGCGATATCGCTCAACGATCTGTATCTTGGTTAAATGTCTTTTGGCGTTGCTCACAGTTCAATTTAAACCCCGCTCGTTGGCTGGTTTATCTGTATCTTGGTTAAATGTCTTTTGGCGTTGCTCACGATCTTCCTAAAGGTTTTCCCAAGTACTGTAAGGACCTGTATCTTGGTTAAATGTCTTTTGGCGTTGCTCACTTTTGAATAGCTTGATCGCTTAAATCCTGATTTTCAGCTGTATCTTGGTTAAGTGTCTTTTAGCGTTGCTCACTTGATAAAGCTGTAAGCTATAGGCTATCAGCTTTTGTTTTCATTCAGTGCGCTTGATTCCTACTTTCAAACTCTAAAATTAAACATCGAAGCGAGAGATGAAGAACTGCTAATTTTTTGAATTTGACTGTTGAAATTAACGCTGAGTATCTTGCTCATACCTGAGATATCTTCTTTGAAAAATTGAGCCACAGATATATCGGCTAAACTACATACTGGAATCAACAAGCCAACTAAATTCAAAGGCTTGTCTGGATGGTGTGCGATCGCAATCTTCAACTGTTCCAAAACTTTTCCTAAAGCAATAAACTGGGTTAAGTCTTGTCTGAACGATCGCTCAAATGACAATTGAATCAGTTTTAGTTTTTGAATCGTGTCTGGCAGAGTCGGCGGAGAATCTAAAGCAGGAGCAGTAGCAATTAATTCTCCAATTCCCGTTGGTATTTGACGTTCTTTCTCTACTATTTCGATTTCATCATTACGCTCGCTACCTAACCATTGCTTGCAGCGATCGCAGAAACCTAAGCGGGAATTATTAGCGATCGCTTTTTGAGTAGAATCACAATGGAGACAGCGATCTTGTAGCTGACATTTGTGTTGAAGGCAGTAATTTACGTCCTTAAATGACCATAACAAAGGTTCGTAAACTATTTGTCTTTCTTGTTTCTGTTGCTCAAAACATTGATGACACCAGGCTTTATGCTGGCGAAAAAAGCTTCTATCTTTGATTACTCCTTGATAAGTTAAACAGGATAAATACCGTAAATCTTGACGCAGAGTTAGTTGTTCTAGAGTATTGATGAGCGATCGCGTCATTTCTCTCATGCCATTAATAGCAGGCTTGGCATCGCTATTACCAAAAATGCTACTAATACTTCGGCTTGTCGAATCCTGCTCGCGTTGGCGATCGATTATTAAAGATGAAATTTCTTGAGTAACGAGTTTTTGTAGTGAAACACAATGCTCGTCGGCTAATCTACATAAATAACTGCTTAAACTCTCTGTAACAGAAGTTCCTATACCAATAGGCTTTAGAGAGAATAAATGACTACAGGGTCTAATTTTAAGAGCTTGTGGACTCCAAAGGTCGGTATAAATATCATTTTGCTTCGACATTCTGAATTCCTACAGGATCTCGTTTAGAATTACGTTCTGCAACGTTTTTTGGTTTTTGTTTTTGCGGTGATTTTTCTGGTTTTACTCCTGAAAAGTCATAATTTTCTAGCTTGTGAAGTGCTGCAAAATTATTTTCGCCATTTATAGCCTCTGTTTCAATCTGATTTCTTCTGCCTGAAGATAGTGCCTTAGCTTTAAAATCTTTCAGTCTTACTGTTTTAGCATTGTCGTCTAAAGCACTTTTGAGGGAGCGATACCACCAACTTTTGAGAATACCTACGCAACCTAAAGAATATTCCATAAAGTAATCAGCATATTTTTCTAAATTAGGTTCTGAGGAAACAGGTAGATGACGTTGTAGGGTTGTAATGACTTTTTTATATTCTTCACGGTCAGCTTGTTTATCCTTGTGATATCTAGCTAAATGAAAATCCTCGCTTCTTCTGCCTACCTGTCCATTTACTGTCTGACATTTTAATAGTTCGTAAGTTCCAAATAAAACATGAACTGTTTGGGTCTTATTAGCAATTGACTTGAGCCAGTTCATTTGGGTATTTATTTGTTTTCCGCCAGCTACATCAAATAGATGTTGAGCTTCGTCCAAGGTAAAAGCTTTGACTTCCCGATTGATAAAAACTTTTTGCATTGCACGACGCAAAGCCTTAGAGTTCTTGCTTTCAAATGTTCCTAATAAAGCATCAGCGTCTGACTGTTCGGCACTATCAATGTCGTAGGTTATTTTGTAGTCTATTAACACTTCTCTAAGTGCTTCTAGAACTTGAATATAATAATCAGAATAATTAAATTTTCCACCCTCAGCACTATCAACCTCAATTCCACCCACTATCAAACTTCCAGGATTTTCGATTAATTCATCCATAAAATGTTTGACTAAGCGTTTCTGAAATTCTTGCATTAATCGCGTTTTACCAACTCCTGTAACGCCAAAAACTAAATATACAGAAGCATCATCGGGTTCGATGGCATTTTTAAGAAGTAAATCTAATATCTGTTTAATATTACGATGAGGAACGATAACGTCCCTAAAATATTGTAGTTTTGCTTTTGTAGGTTGTTTTAATAAGTCTAGATTAAAAGGACGTTCTTGTTTTTGTCTCATAATTTCTACCATAATTCGTCATCAGCATAAGCTTTAACAACCCCAGGATTGTTACTTTGTTCGTCGAGGTCATCTTCTAAAAATTCATCTTCAGCAAATTCGTCAGGTTCAAAATCTTCAGGATCTTCTAAATCATTTTCAGAAGTTATTGTTGAAGCATTACTCTGTTGCCTATGCGATGTAGATTCATTTACGGAGATTACATTGCCTTCAATCAAACTGCGAACTCTGCCAGCAGAGCGATCGCGCTGAAGTTGCAGTTGTAAGTCTTCGTATTCTTCAGCATTCTTGAGCAAATTTACAATTTCGCTAACGCTGGCATAAACTCTTTGGTTGTGAAGTTTCTTTTTCCTATGAATTAAAGTAGTTGCTATTTTTACCGCACGTTCTGAATACCCTTCAAATCTCGTATAGTAATTAGAAATGCACTTAGTCCAGCGATTGTTGACATAAGAATAAGCAATACCATAATTAAAGGGATCGTAGCGAACAGGAACATCTTGGTTTTCTACTGTATAAAATTCATCTGACCAATAATCAATACGGTTAATCCGCACCCCCTTACTTGGCTGCACCTTCGCAGTACCTTTCTTCGTGGAAGGCATAGTTAAAATTTTGAACTGTTCGTCATATTTGATCGCTTGATGGGGACGAGAACCAGTTTTAGCTATGCCAAATTCAAAGGCTTGTTGGGGTGACATTCCTTCTAAAGCAGGATGTTTTTTGCGATCGTAGACTCCGTAACAGTAGCCATTAACAAAGTAGTCATATAGTTCGTCTAATTCCCAAACTGCCAAATTTTTTGGGTTATTATATTTTTTAACCAAACGCACCTCCTTCATTATTTGAGTGTTACCCCGCAAGTTATTAAAAAACTCAGTTTCAGTAGTGCGAAACCAGCGTTCTACAATTGAGCTAAATTTGGGAACATCTTTAGGACGATGTTTTTTACTAGCTTCAAATCGAGCTAAAAGAGTATCAAAATAAGTGCTTTTAAAATCCTTGCCATTATCAACCACAATCCATTCGGGAAAACGTTTAAATCTCTGCACGCAAATTCGCAATGTCATCATGCAGGAACGATAGCTGGGGGCATCAAAAGTTAAATAAACAGATAAAATACGGCGACTATAAGCATCAATCATTGCTGTTACCCAAGGTCTGCC
>JASJDX010000463.1 GCA_030064975.1 Pleurocapsa sp. MO_192.B19 | reverse complement strand
AAAAAGCCAGTTTATTCAGCAGATTTAGAACAGCAACAAAAAATGGCTCGCTATGAGCTTCCCTGGCATTCTAAAGCTAGAGCTTTACTGATCGTACCTCTAATGGTGGAAGAGGAAATTATTGGTAGTATTACCCTCAGGCAATCTAATGCTGTGCGTTGTTGGAATCAATCAGAAATTGATTTAGCTAAAGCAGTTGCCGATCAAGCGGCGATCGCTATTTCTCAGGTTTTAACCCACCAACAAGTAAAGGAATTAGCTCAAAGAGAAACTACGATTAATCGCATTACTGCCACGATTCGTTCTAGTTTAGAACCGCCAGTCATGTTTGCGGCGATCGCCAAAGAGTTAGGAGAAGCTTTAAAAGTAGACGGCTGTACTCTATCTCTCTGGACAAAAAGCGATCGCTTTGTCAGATGTGTGGGTTTATATAACCCCCACGAACCAGAAAAAATTATTCAAGATTCTGCCGACTGGCAACAAGCGACAACTTCTGCTGTACCTATTGCCGAAAATCCAATTTTGCAAGCACTTTTATATACTAAAAAGCCAGTTTATTCAGCAGATTTAGAACAGCAACAAAAAATGGCTCGCTATGAGCTTCCCTGGCATTCTAAAGCTAGAGCTTTACTTATCGTACCTCTAATGGTGGAAGAGGAAATTATTGGTAGTATTACCCTCAGGCAATCAGGTGACTCCCGTCGCTGGAGTCAGTCGGAAATTGATTTAGCCGAAACAGTCGCGTCTCAAGCGGCGATCGCTGTACAGCAAGCGAAATTGTATGAAACTACCAAAAAACAAGCGCAATTGTTACAGATAAAAGAACAAAAAGTTAGACAACTTAATACTTATCTGACCGAATCAGTTTTAAAACGGTTTTTACCAGAGGTAATTGTTAATAAAGCGGCAACAGGGAAATTATCCTTAGATTTAACTCCTGAACCTCGTCGTATAACGCTCTTATTTTGTGATTTGGTTGGCTTTACTAATTTATCTAGTCAGTTAGGAGTGGTTCTTTTAGCAGAAATACTTAATGAATATCTTGAAGCCATGAGTAAGGCAATATTTGATCGTGGTGGCACAGTGGATAAGTTTATTGGGGATGGAGTGATGGCAATGTTCGGCGCACCAGAAGATTTATCTTGTCCAGAACAAGCCCAAAGAGCGATTGCTACTGCTAGAACTATGCATTATTATTTGAAAAAATTAAATGAGCGATGGCAAACTAAAGCTCTCAAAATGGATAGTAATATTCCCCCTTTAAAAATGCGTTGTGGGATTCATCAGGGTAAAGCGGTGGTAGGAATGTTTGGCGGTGGGCAAAGAAAAGACTATACAGCAGTAGGTAAAGTTGTTAATATTGCCGCCCGTTTACAAAGTGTTGCTGAGCCTAATAATATTTTAATTTCGTCAGCAGTAGCTAATTGCTTGGGTAATATCGATTGGGGACAAGCACAAAATTTAAGACTCAAAGGTATTGATGAAGATTTTCAGGCATTTGCGATCGATCTAGAATCAGGAGTAGGAGTTAAAGCGGGAAATTTACACGCTAAATTGAGCTAGATTGTTTTTTAACCATGTCGCATCTCTATGGCGATCGCAAGTTATTTCTAAAACTCTAATTCCTGTCGTTGGTAAATTTTCCAATAGCTCTTCTAACTCCTGCCAGTTGTTAATTTTTTGGTGTTCAATATTATAAGCAGTGCAAAGTTGAGCCAAGTTAACTGACTGAGGAGTGGCAAAATATTCTTCAAACTCTGAAGCAAAATTGGCGATGGGCAACATTTCAAAAATACCGCCACCATTATTATTAATGACGACAATAGTTAAGTGTCCCTGAAACTTTTGATGAATCAAAAAACCATTAGTATCGTGTAATAATGCCAAATCCCCTGTCAGTAATACCCCAATATCACCGTAAGCAATACCCAAAGCCGTAGAAAGCGTACCGTCAATACCATTTGCTCCACGACTGAAATAGGGAACTATCTGACTATTATTCGGCTGCCAAAAATATTCAGCATTACGTACCGACATACTATTAGCTAGAAAAATTGGCGTGGTAGATGGTAAACTCCGAGACAGTAACCATGCCGCTTTTCCTTCATACATTGCATCTATAGATTCTAAAGTGTTATCTAAATTCTTTCTGGTTCTTGCTTCTAGTTCGCACCACTGCTGACAATAGTTTGATAGTTGGCAATTGTTTAAACTAGAGTCTATATTCTGGGCAACTCGTTCAATTGAGCTATAAATATGAATTGTTTTGCCGTGTAGCGGATCAAAGTTTTCTATTCTCGGATCGATAATCCAACGCTTAATGGGGATTTCCCGCAGCCAGTTTCTGAGTTGTTTACTGGTAGGAAGTTCGCCAATTTGAATTACTACTTCAGGTACAAGCTCTTTTTTGGCAATATCCTGGCACAGAATTGAATCATAGGTGGAAATTAAATAAGGATTTAGCACAGCATAATTTCTCACAGGAGATAACGCTTCTGCTAGTACAGGAAATGATAATAGTTTAGCTAAACGAGCGATCGCCAGACAATAGGCTTGAGGATCTCTGGGTTGGGCTAAACCAGCAATAATAATTCCTGACTGACTCTGCCAATCAGTCCAAGGTAGGGTAACAGTAGGGTAATTAATTACCAAAGGAGAATCAACGGCGGTAAAAAAGTCCTGGAAAGAAAACTGAGTTTTAAACTCTGCTAGTTTAGGTTGCAAAATAGGTGCTAGAGGTTCACGTAATGGTAGATTTATGTGTACTACTCCTGGAGCAGGAAAAAGTGACTGTTCCCAAGCTTGAACCATGTTTTGCCGCAAATAGCGCAGCATTCCTAAATCGGCTTCGGGGAGAGCCAGTTCACATTGCCAGTTAGGCAGATTACCATATAGCTTAAGCTGATCTATAGTTTGTCCTGCATGACAGTTACGTAATTCTGGAGGGCGATCTGCAGTGATAATAATTAGAGGTAGAAAGCTTTCTTTAGCTTCGATCACTGCGGGATAAAAATTTGCTCCTGCTGTACCCGAAGTACAAACTAAGACTATTGGTAAACCCGTTTTTTTGGCTCTACCCAAGGCAAAAAAGGCTGCCGAACGTTCATCCAGTATCGGCATAGTTGTAATGTGGGGATGATTAGCAAAAGCAACTGTGAGGGGAGTAGAACGCGAACCAGGACAAATTACCGCCATAGTCAAACCACAGCGGTATAGTGTCTCGACTAAAACCGATGCCCAGAGTGTATTTACATTACGCAAATCGATCATTAGGCAATTAAACTAAAGCCTTTAATAGAGACTGTAATTTTAATTGCACTTCGGCAAATTCCTTGGTGGGATTAGAACCAGAAACTATACCTGCTCCTGCATAAAGTCTAGCGCGATCGCCATCAATCAATGCTGAACGAATACCGACAATCAATTCGCAATTTCCTTCGTAATCTACCCAACCTAAAGGTGCAGCATATAAAGAGCGATCAAACTTTTCGTAGTGACGAATTTTTTCACAGGCAGTTTCTGTCGATACACCAGCTACAGCAGGAGTCGGATGTAGTAAAGCCACAATCTCTAATGGTTCTATATCTGCGGGCAAATGAGCATAAATCGGTGTCCATAGATGTTGAATATTAGACAACTTCAGCAGTTGTAGGGGGAGCTGCTGAGGTTTTAAACCAATACTTCGTAGACGCTGCATGATAAAATCACTTACGGCTTTATGCTCTCGTTTCTCTTTTCTATTTTTGAGCAATAAATTAGCTAAGTGCAGATCTTCAGTATTGTTTGCACCCCTAGGAGCAGAGCCAGCTAGAGCATCAGTTACTAACTGCTGGTTTTGAACACTAATTAAACGTTCAGGACTAGCCCCAATAAAGTGTTGTCCCCTACCATTACTAGTAGCAAAAATATAGCAATCTGGATGAAGCGATCGCAGATTGTTGAGGGATTTGATAACTTGAAAAGGAGCAGCAGATTGGATATCGGTAGTGTGGGCAATTACAATTTTGCTCAACTCATCTACTGCAATAGAATCAAGAGCAGAGGTAACCACAGATTTAAAATAATTGGTATCTTGAGACTGGGCGCGATTTATAGACAATAATCTATCATCTTCATTTATCTTTAGTCTTTCTAAAGCTGACCAATTAATGTTATTTACTTTTTGTTTAATTTGCTTGACAATTTTCTTTTTATCCTGTTCTTTTTTGAGAGGAAAGTTAACAATAAAACAACAGTTTTTATTCTTTTTTGCTATTTGAAAACGAGGGAAAAACAAAGTTCCCGATTTAAAGGGTTCAGTTTTTTTGGGGTCAGCAAAAAAAGTAAAGCTACAAAATACACTAGGCTTACTAATTGCTAGTGTTTGATCTCCTTCTCTAATAGTTTGTTGAAAACAGTTTTGCACAAAATCTTGAGCCTGGCTAAACCGAGATTGAGACTCGGTATAATTGCTTCTCGTAACTCCCCAAGCCGCAACAGACTCATGTTTACTATGGTTTTCCCAATAAAAATGTAGGGTATTGGTATGACTAAATTGTTGTAAACAAGCAAGAAGATCTACACTAGGAATCTGACAAGCAAAGCTGATAATTTTGGTATCTTTTGTTACTGCAAAATCTAACTGATTATTGTGCCAAAAATTTTCTAATTCTGGATTATTATCTAAAATTAAATTATTAGATTGAGTTGCAAAGGACATAGAGCTTTTAGTTTTAGATTGTGTCATTCCCAAAAAAGTTTCGGCACTAAGACTATAAAAACTTTTAAATTAGATGTTTATTAGCAAATAACTAATAAAAAAAAGTAAATTCAATGATATAGATATACATTATAGGCTACTGACTGCAATACTCCTAACGTCAACTAATACGTAATTGACTCGAATAAACCACATTTATATTTCAAAGTATTGTAGGTTCCCCAGTCAAAATTCAGTATTCAAAATTCAGTATTAGGGTGATGGCAATAGAAGATAAACTTTCATGAAACTAGCTAAACACTGGGGAATATACTTGATAGGGTACTAGAGGTCGCATCAACTTTTGAAGCGACTATACTATTCCCGCTTGTACAATCTCTATGACTACCAAGCAAGTAACCTCAAAAAATCATCAACACGGCGATTCCACTAGCCGTGGCTTGTCCTCGAATGGGGAAACCCTCAGCATGTCTCGCCATCAACTGTGGCTAGCTGCTATCAAACCACCAATTTATAGTGTAGCGATCGCACCAATCGCGGTGGGGACAGCAGTGGCTTTTGCTCAAACTCGTCTGTTTCATCCCCAAATATTTTTCACTTTCTTGGGGTCAGCAATTTTAATCATTGCTTGGTTAAATCTTAGTAATGATGTCTTCGACTCAGAAACAGGTATTGATATTCACAAAGATCATTCGGTAGTCAATTTAACAGGAAATAAATCTTTAGTTTTTTGGGTCGCTAATTTCTGTCTTAGCCTAGGTATAGTAGGAATTTTGGCTCTTTGCTGGTGGCAACAAGACTGGACAGTATTGGGGCTAGTGTTGCTGTGTTGTCTACTGGGCTATACTTATCAGGGACCTCCTTTCCGTTTAGGTTACCTAGGTTTAGGAGAAATCATTTGTTTTCTCACTTTTGGTCCTGGAGCAGTGTCGGCGGCTTACTACTCCCAAACACAAACATTTTCAGGTGATAATTTAGCCATTTCTAGTATTATCGGTATTAGTACCTCAATTATTTTATTCTGCTCCCATTTTCATCAGATAGAAGATGATTTAGCCGCAGGTAAGCGTTCTCCTATTGTGCGTTTAGGAACAAGTAAAGGTGCAAAGCTATTAACCTGTTTTACTGCCAGTATTTATATCCTGACGCTAATTTTGGTTATTACTGGTGCTTTACCCACTCTAGCTTTAATGATTTTTGGCAGTTTACCTTTTGCCTATCAGCTAGTTAGCCACGTAAATCAACATCATGCTATCCCCCAGAAAGTAAGCAACAGCAAGTTTATTGCCGTTAATTTATACCTTTCTAGCTCCCTATTACTAATTTTAGGATTGATTATTAGTCCCTATGTCTAAAAAAGTTATTTGTACTAACCAAGCCCCCGCACCTGTAGGTCCTTATAATCAGGCGATCGCTACTTTTGGTCAGATGCTCTTTATCGCAGGACAAATACCCCTAGATCCTCAATCGGGCAGTATCGTCGGGGAGGGAGATATCACTGCTCAAACTAAGCAGGTAATGAGCAATATCGAAGCAATACTAACAGAGGCGGGAGCTAATTGGGACAATGTAGTTAAAACTAGCGTTTTTTTAACTGATTTAGCTAACTTTAGCCCGATGAATCAGGTTTATGCCCAATATTTTGCTGAAGATACAGCTCCCGCTCGTGCTTGTGTGGAAGTTTCTCGCTTACCTAAAGATGTTTTAGTTGAGATTGAATGTATTGCTGTAATTGATAATTAGAGCAATACTGATTAGATAATGCCTAAAACTGGTATTACTAGTAGGGAAAAATAATTTAGAGAAAAATAATTTACCTTTTAATAAATGGGTTTAAAGCCTCGGCTTAAAAGGCCGATTGTTTGAAACATTTTCGACACAAAATCTTTATATATCAACGGGTCTAGCTGCTATAAAATACTAATAAGTTCAAACGACATACTCAAGATATGCAGTTCTAGCTAGAAGTTAGCCAGGTGAAATCTTGGACGCACTTTTTGAATGTAATCTATCTAGTTTGAGTGGAAAACTGCGAATCGCCAGACGGTAATAGTCGGGATTCAACTAAGCTCTAGAAGATCTAAAGAAAGAAAACCACTCCTGGTTGTTTGGAGTAATCCAACTGGTGAGG
>JASJDX010000462.1 GCA_030064975.1 Pleurocapsa sp. MO_192.B19 | reverse complement strand
GCAAATTAGAGCCGAAGGCTACACTATGCCAATTATCTTGCTGACTGCTCGCGATCGCAATACCGATAAAGTTATGGCTTTGGATGCAGGAGCAGATGACTATATAGTGAAACCCTTTAATTTTGACGTGTTGACTGCCAGAATTCGCGCTGTATTAAGGAGAGAAATCAATGTATCTTCGCCGATATTAACTTGGCAAGATCTAAGTCTCGATCCCAAAATTCACGAAGTTCACCATCAAAAACAGCTTTTACCTCTTACGCCTAAAGAATATGGCTTGATGGAATTATTTATGCGCCACCCGCAACAAGTATTTAGTCCAGGGGCAATTATCAATAATCTTTGGGCGGGAGAAGATCCGCCTGGAGAAGAAGCTGTCAGAACCCATATCAAAGGTTTACGCCAAAAGCTAAAGGCTGTGGGGATGGATAAAGATACGATAAAAACAGTTTATGGAGTGGGCTATCGGCTTAAATCTGATGCAGATAATCAAGCCTCTCCCATGCCTCCTATATCGAGTAGTCAACCTTCAAAGAGATCTGCAAATATTACTCAAATTTGGTCAAAGTTTAAAGATTTAGCTTTTGAAAGATTAGCTGACCTAGAAAATTTAGCTGTGGCATTAGTAGAGAATCGCTTAACCACTGAGCTACAGGAGGAAGCTAGAAGTTCAGCTCACAAATTAGCGGGTTCTTTGGGGTGCTTTGGCTTCCCTGAAGGTTCAAGAATTGCTCAACAGATCGAAAAACTATTGTGGAATAGTTCCATTAAGCAGAATGATTTTGAACAGATAATTAGGTTAACAAAGTCGCTTAATAATGAGCTACAGCACCAGCCATTTGAGGAAACTGTCAAGAATGCACTGAGCAAAAACATTTCGTTGCTGATTATCGATCGCAATGACGACTCCAACCTTAGTCAACAGCTAGTTACCGAAGCCGATAGTCAAGGGATGAAAACCTACACCTCATCGGATCTTACTCAAGCCCAATCAATACTCGAACAAGAATCTATCGATGCTCTGCTTCATAAAATAGTTTTTCCTGACGGAGAAGATTTGGAGTTTCTCCAACAGCTACACCAACAGAAGCCAAACTTACCTATAGTTGCGATTGCTGAATCTCCCCAGTTGTTAGATCGTTTAGATTTTGCTCGTAAAGGGGGAAATTTACTCTTGCAGCATCCTGTTGAACCGAAGATGGCAATTTCAGCCGTTACTGAGTCCATGGAAAATCTGGGTAATACTGCCAAGATCTTAATTATCGATGATGACCCTCAAGTTTTATTATCTTTACAAATATCCCTCGAACCCTGGGGCTTTGAAATAACTACCTTAGATAAATCGACACAATTTTGGGAAGTTTTAGAAGATACAGAACCAGATATACTAATCCTAGATATAGATATGCCTAATATAAATGGCATTGAACTTTGTCAAATTCTTCGGAGCGATCGCCATTGGCAGCATCTACCAGTTTTATTTTTGAGCGTACATCAAGACGAAAAAACTCAGGAGCGGGCTTTTGCCTATGGTGCAGATGATTATGTTTGTAAGCCTGTGACAGGATCGACCTTAGCTAATCGTATCCTTAATCGCTTACGACGCAGCAGGATTAATTGATGGAGTCAACTAGCATTTAATAATAATAAGCTTAGTTATGGTTGATTTGTTCTGACTTTGTTGAGTTAACTGTGAAATGGGATATCAAGGATTATTTGTTGGTTTAGCTACTTTAGATTTTATTTATCTCAGTGAAACTTCTCCCCAGGCTAATCAAAAAGTAGTTGCTAGAGATTTTCTTACCGCAGCAGGAGGGCCGGCCACTAATGCTGCTGTTGCTTTTAGTCATTTTGGTAATCAAGGGCGATTATTGACTGTTTTAGGGCAACATCCCTTAAGTCAGTTAATTAGAAATGATCTAGCAGATTATCCAGTCACAATAGTAGATTTAATTGCTGAAAAATCAGCTAGTCCCCCTGTTTCTTCGATTATTGTTACAGCTGCTACGGGAGAGCGTTCAGTAATTTCGATTAATGCTCTAAAATCTCAAGGCAATAAATCACAAATACCCAAAGACATTCTCGCTAAGATAGATATTATTCTAATTGATGGGCATCAAATGGAAGTAAGCTTAGCAATTATTGAAGCGGCAAAAAGCAAACAAATTCCTGTAGTTATTGATGGCGGTAGTTGGAAACCAGGATTAGAACAAGCACTTCCCTTTGTTGATTATGCTATTTGTTCTGCTAATTTTTATCCTCCCCAATGCCATAACTCGGGAGATGTCTTTAACTTTCTGCAAAAAATGGGGATTTCCCACATTGCTATCACCCAAGGAGAAAAACCAATTCAGTATCTCGATCGAAAAGAGATTTCTACTATATCTGTACCTTCAATTAAACCAGTAGATACTCTAGGCGCAGGAGATATTTTTCACGGTGCTTTTTGTAACTATATTCTACAAGAAGATTTTTCCACTGCTTTGAGTCAGGCAGCCCAAACAGCAAGTAAATCCTGTCAATTTTTTGGCACTAGAAGCTGGCTCAAATCCTTTACTTAGAAACATGAATTCCTAAATATAGCAATTCTCATACTGGTGAGGTACAGAGTTTTTGGTTTTGAGGCAGGAGGCAGAGGGCAGGAGGCAGGTGTTAGGTGTACCTCATGAGTCCGAGAAACGCTATAAGTCAATTCATAAGTTGAGTAATTATGTGATTTTACCAAAATTCAATTTAGAGAAGTCATGAATAATAACAGCGTAAACAAGCTATGTAATCGGTTAATACAATTTAAAAAAAAGCAGTTTACTGGTAAAATAATCGTCCAAGGTAGTGGCAAAACAACTTGGACAATTTATTTGTGCTTGGGAAGAGTAGTTTGGGCAGATAGTGGTATACATTCTCATCGTTCCTGGAAAAGATTAATTGATAAATACTGTCCTCGTGTAGATTGGTACACCTTTAAAATTGATGCTACTAGTAGATCGGATTGTGGAGACTATTACGTTTTAACAGTTTTACTCGAACAAAAATTAATTGGTCGCGAGCAAGCAATTGAATTAGTAAAAACTAGAGTCACAGAAAGTTTATTTGACTTATTACAATTAGAGGCTAGACAGCAACTAAGAATAACATCAGAAACAGCCTCTACATCTTCATTTCTAACATCTGGGTTGCAGATGTCTATTTCACTGGTAAATATTGAGCAAGTTCTCCATGATGCAAACCAAGCATGGGAAATTTGGCAACAAAAAGGTTTAGAAAAATGGTCTCCTAACCTTGCGCCAAGGATGCGAAAACAGAATCGTCTGCGAGAAGAAGTATCAGGTATTGTTTATCAAAACTTTTTGAGGTTACTAGATGGACAACGTACTCTAAGAGATTTAAGCTCTAGAATGGGTAAAGATGTTCGCAAACTAACATCCTCTCTTATTCCTTATATTCAACAAGGATTATTAGACATTATTGAAGTTGATGATATTGATCCACCCCAACATAATCACAAGCTTTCTACTACTAAAAAAACAGCAGATCTAAGTAAACCTCTAATTGCTTGTATTGATGATAGTCCTCAGATTTGTAAGATCATGGAGCAAATTGTCACAAAATATGGTTATCGTTGTATTAGCATTCACGAATCCTTGCAAGCACTTCCTTCTCTAATTAAAGCTAATCCTGATTTCATTTTTTTGGATATTGGAATGCCAATTGTTAACGGTTACGAAATCTGTACTCAAGTTAGAAGAGTTACTAAGTTTAAAAATATTCCTATCGTCTTTCTAACTGGTAATAATGGCATTATTGATCGAGTAAGAGCTAAAGTTTCTGGAGCAAGTGCTTTTCTTCCTAAACCAATAGAAGTAGATAAAATTATCAGTATGATTGATAAACATATTACTGTTGATACTTCTACTTCCAAATCAGATAATTCTATTGTAAATAATTTGGCTTCCAGATAAATCAAAGAATATAACTTTTAGATATCAATATAATCATTCTTTAATAATCAACTATCTTAGAACCTAATAAATAAATAAATATATTATAAATAGATACTATCATTATTTATTCTTAATTATTATTAAATAATTACTGCATTTTAAATAATTAAAGTATTATTTTTGACTAACTAAAATTGATAAGCTAGATAGAAAACACAAAAATTTACCTTAATTTCCACCTAAATTTAAAGATTTGTAAAATCAAATGTTATTTTAGAGTTTTTTTTGGGAACTCTTTAACTAACAGCCTTGTTTATCTTTAATTATGGAGAACATTTGAATTATGAGTAAGATCTTAGTAGTTGATGATAGTCTGACCGATCGCCGAGTTACGACTACTTATCTTGAGCAAGCTGGCTTAAGTGTTGTAGATGTTGAAAGTGCCGAAGAAGCTCTAGAAAAACTATCCCAATATCAACCTAATCTAATAGTTTTAGATGTAGTCATGGGAGGAAAAAGTGGTTTTGAACTATGTCGTACCCTCAAAGCAGATTTAGCTACTAAAAAAATTCCAGTTATCCTATGCTCTTCTAAGTCTACGGAAGCGGACAAAATGTGGGGAGATGTAGTGGGAGCTGATGCTTATCTCGCTAAACCAGTAAATCGCGATGAATTAATTAATAAAGTACAGCAACTTATTGCTAGTTAAAAATTAGATCAACGACATAATGTTAAGCACATCTGCTAATTCTTTATCCCTGAATATTGGTACTAACTCTGATATTCAGTCTAATTCCAAACAAGTTCGTAAATTTTTACAATTTCAATTAGGCAAAACTGAGAAAACTCATAAATCAATTTTACAAGGTGATATTGCTTTATTGGATGCAGAAATCGTTACCGAAGTAATTACAATTTCTTCAGAAGATATTTTACCTGTTCCTCAGATGTTTTATTGTGTCTTAGGAATTTATGCTTGGCGTAGTGAAATGCTGTGGATTGTAGACTTAGAAAATTTATTGGGATATCCCCCTCCTATATCTGCTGACGATACAAAAAAAGAACTATTAGTAATGGTAGTCCAAGTTCAAGGGCAATCAATTGGATTAGTTGTTTCAGGAATAGATAATTTAATTGAATATGATTTATCTAAATTCAAATCTTCTTCTTCAGAAATATTTTCTGAGGATGTTTTGCCTTTTTTACATGGATATTTTACTAATTCAGATAACGACATTATTATGCTAATCGATGCAGGGGAAATTTTTAATTTCTTCTCAATAAAAACTGAGTTTAATTACTCCCAGTAATAGGCAATTTTATAGTTAACTCTATTAACTCCAATAGTCTTTGTGACTAATTATTAGTACCAAATAATCAGGAAATTCAGCAAAAATCATGGATTCATTAAGTACTCATCAAGAACAAAATCTGGCAAGTGTTGCAGCAGAAACTAATGGCTCAAAATCAGATCTAGTTCATAAAATTAAGACAAGTTTATATAAACAGGAACGCGATCGCCTATGGAAAATTATTAAACAGGTTCGTCGATCTACTAATCAAAATAGCTTTCTTAATAATACCGTAAAGATAGTTCAGCACGAGTTAAAAGCCGATCGCGCTCTAATTTATCGTTTTGATAGCGAAGATAGTGGAGAAGTTGTTGCCGAAGCATTAGTTCCAGGATGGACTCCTGCACTCAAAGAAAATCTCTCGTGTAATTGTTTTGGTGGACAAAAAGCATCTGATTATCAAGTTCAGGGTTTTGTTGCTATTGAAAATCTTAATGATGCCCAGGTTACTCCCTATCAAAAACAGCTTTTTGAGAAATTTCAGGTACAAGCTTGTTTAGCGTTACCTATCTTGCTCGATTCTTTTTCTGCTGAAAATAATTCCTATGAAATCAACAAAGTCTGGGGACTTTTGGTAATACAACAGTGTGAGCAATCTCGTCAATGGCAAGAAGATGAAATTAACTTGCTTTATCAATTGACTATGGAATTGACTCGTATCTTGCAGTCACCTTTTATGAGTGTAGAGTCAAGTGGAAAACAAAACACCATAGCTGAAATGGCACAGTCCATGCATCAGTCGATGCAGAAAATGTTGCCAGAAATTCGTCAAAATCTCCAGGGCGATCGAGCTTGGATCTATGTCTTTAATCCCGATGGTAGCGGAGAAGTAATCGCAGAGTCAGTGGATTCTCAGTGGCAACCAGCAGGTTCTACTTTTGATTATGATGGTTTTCTCACTGCCGACAATTGCCAATCTCAATATGTAGTTGATGACATTTATGCTAAAGGTTTTGCTCGTTGTTTGATTGCTTCTTTGGAAGCTATAGAAGCAAAAGCCTATATTGCTATTCCGATTAAGTCTGGCGTTCGCCTATTAGGTATCATCGCAGTTTTTCAGAACTCTAGTAAACGTAACTGGCAAGAGTCTGAAGTTAAGTTGATGCACAAGTATAGTGCCAAAGTTAGCTTGCCTATGCAACAAGTTAGCTTAATTCGTAATTCACAATTCCAGAATAAACAGATAGCTAAGTTCGCCCAGCAAGATCTGGTTACTGTAGTTAGTTCCCAGACAACACAATCAATGGAGCAAAAACTGGAGCAAATTCGCACCTTTACCAAAGCAGATCGGGCTTTAATCTACAGTTTTAATCCAGATGGTAGCGGAGAAATTTTAGCCGAGTCTTCAGATCCTAAGTGGGGTAAAGCTTCTAACTCCTTTGATAACGATTGTTTTATTACTCCAGACAATTGTCAAGCAAAGTATGTTGCTAACGATATTTACGACCAAAACCTAGCACCTTGTTTGATTGAACAGATCGAATCTTTAGGAGCAAAAGCCTATATCATAGTTCCAGTCAAATCTGGCGATCGCCTTT
>JASJDX010000461.1 GCA_030064975.1 Pleurocapsa sp. MO_192.B19 | reverse complement strand
GCATTCAGACAAATAACCCCCTTAACAATCTCTGGACAAATATCCGCTGTCCATAAAGCAACACTTCCTCCTAAAGAATGTCCCACAATCCAAGCTTGTTCAACTCCTAGATCTTTGAGCAGACATTCTAAATCTTGGGCATAAGCATGAAGACTGTAACTTCTAGACTTACTGGAATTATGATTAGCTAAAGTAGTTACAGAATCGCCAAAGCCTCTGGCATCATAAAGTAAACACTGATATTCCGACTGTAAAAGTTGTACTACAGGTTGCCAATAATGACGGCTCAAAAGCCAGCCATGAACAAAAACTAACACAGGGAGTTTTGAATTGGCTACAGGGGCAGTTAGCTCATAGATATGAGGTGTTTCCAGTATATTTATGGATGGCATTTTTTTATCGTATCATCATATTCCCCAGGAATCCTAGAGTTACTATTGTGTCAATTTTGAACAAAAAATTCCAATCACAGATTTGGTTTGAGAAGATTGATTAATATTTTGTCAAACTAGTTTTTCCTGAGCGAGGTGCTTTTGCGTCTAAAAATAGACTAATATAACTAAGATATAGAAAAATATCAGATTCAAACCACAAATCAGTACAGCCATATCGGCATGGTCTTTTGGAAAAAACTATTCAGCAATTCAGATACAGCCATAACATCAGAGACTACTGGAGTTAGCGGGGAAATATTAAACCCAAACAGTCAAAGTATTGCTCAACCACAGATATCATTTAGTACCGAACGCGATCTTGACATTTACGAACTAGAAGAACTTTGCGATCGCGTTGGTTGGGCGCGTCGTCCTGTACGTAAAGTTAAAAAGGCAATTAACCATAGTTTTTTGGTGGTTTCAATGTGGGAAGTTCAAGGTAAGAAGCGACGTTTAATTGGTTTTGCTCGCGCTACTTCCGATCATGCTTTTAATGCAACTATTTGGGATGTAGTGGTTGATCCTAATTTTCAAGGTCGGGGTTTGGGCAAAGCAATGATGAAATATATGATTTCTCAACTGCGTAGCGAAGATATTAGTAACATTACGCTGTTTGCCGATCCTCAAGTAGTTACGTTTTATCAAAGACTGGGCTTTATTCTTGACCCAGAAGGAATCAAAGGAATGTTTTGGTATCCAGACTAATTATTAAAAGATGAAGGATAAAGGATAAAGGATAAGGGATGAGGAACAAGAAAAACCGTTACTTCACCTTTGTTAATTAAAGCTGCGTTACAATTCTTAATAAAAGCAATAATTTAGTTCAAAACATGAAAACGGCTTTAATTACTGGCGCATCTTCGGGAATTGGCGAAACTTTTGCTAGAGAATTAGCTAGTAGAAAAACAAATCTAGTTTTAGTAGCGCGATCGCAAGATAAGTTAGAGCAACTAGCTATGGAATTAGCTACCGAACATCAAGTGAAAGCTGATGTTATAGTCAAAGATTTAACTGAGCCAGCCGCAGGACAAGCAGTATTCGATCGAGTTAAAGCTCAAGATTTAAGTATTGACTTATTGATTAATAATGCGGGGTTTGGTGACTACGGAACATTTAGCGATCGCCCTTTGAGTAAACAGATGGCAATGGTTCAACTCAATATCATGGTGCTAGTTGAATTAACGGGAATATTTTTACCCTTGATGCAACAGCAGGGGAATGGTGGAATTATTAATATTTCTTCCATTGCTGGTTTTCAACCCCTGCCCTATATGTCTGTTTATGCTGCCACCAAAGCTTTTGTACTTAATTTTACTGAAGCACTGTGGGCAGAAAATAAGAATAGTGGAGTTAACATTTTAGCTGTTTGTCCAGGGCCTACCGAATCAGAATTTTTTGAACGAGCCGATTTTCCTGATACATTTGCTGGGGCAACTCCTGGCAGTATGACGAAGCGCGAAGCAGTGGTAAAAGAAGCTCTCAAGGCAATGGATAAACAGCAATCTACTGTTGTTACTGGTGGTCTTAGTAATCAGCTTCTGGTTAATGTTCCTAGATTTGTTCCCAGAGATTTGTTAGTTAGTGCCGTAGAAAAACAGTTTAATAGGTAATAGGTAATAGGTAAATAATAGATAATAGATAATAGATAATAGGTAAGAAATTAATTAACTGCAATCAACTATAAAAAGCGATCAGACGATCGCTTTTTTTCAAATTGTAATCAAGACAAATAGTTGGTAATTTATTAAAATAGTTAAAATTATTTTTAGATAAAAGGATAATACAACCTAATTTGTTAATTTAGCTTATTGGTATTATATGATACAAATAACACAACAATAATTATCTTTCTTTAAGACACCAATGCTCACATAATTTTAGAGATATATTTATTTTCCTGGTATATTTTGCGACATTATTGTAATTTTGGGTTTTGAATTTTAGATTGCCTCAATAGTGATTAATGTGCTGGCTAAAGCTATCCTATTCTGCCTAATAAAAAGCAATCTTCTTGATTGCGCTACTACCTTCTGTGTAGATAGAGTATATTTCCAGCTTGTTTTTTGTTAGCTATGCTCGGTCTATTTTTTTGATAAATTCGCTCAAAATTAAATTATCAGATAAATTAAAAATTAAGTTTTTCTAAGTTTTGGTTGGTAAATTTAAGACCAATAGAAATAATATCAATTTGAATGTATAGTGTGATCTATAGTTAAGAATTTTCTTGAGTGTTAATTATAGTAATTGGTAGAAAGCCTATCGTTATTTTAATTCTCGATCGATCGAGTTGAATTTTTAATTAATCAAGAAAAAAAGCGATTTTAACTCGCTCATAAGTTTTGCTAATAAGAATCCTCAGAAAATAAACTGTAGAGAAGTAATGGTTTCGAGCAATAGTAAACAAAAAACTTTACTCGATCTTTTAATTGGAGAAGAAGAACATTCTGCCCTAGTTGCTCCAGATCGCTCGACTTTAAGCTACAAACAGCTAAAACAGCAAATTGTCGATCTGGCAGCACAACTCAACCAATTAGGAATTGGTCGTGGCGATCGCATTGCTATTGCCATGCCCAATGGGCCAGAAATGGTTATTACTTTTTTAGCTGCAACGATGTGCGGTACAGCAGCACCACTCAATCCGAAATATTCAACGGCAGAATTTACTTTCTATTATGAAGATCTTAATGCTAGTGCGCTAATTGTCCTAGACGAAGGAGTCGCCGCAGCCAAGGAAGCCCTTACAGAGGAAATGCTGCTCATTCAAGCAACATTGCAGCCAGAGGGACTGTCTTTTAATCTTCAAGGAGATAATAAACGAGATAGGCGATCGACTGAGTTAGCTCAACCAGAAGATATAGCAATGATTTTGCATACCAGTGGCACAACCAGCAGACCGAAGCGAGTACCCATTAGACATCGAAATTTAGCTGCTTCGGCGAGTAATATCATCGGTACTTACAATCTAACGGCAGAAGATCGATCGCTTTGTGTTATGCCTCTATTTCACGTTCATGGTTTAGTCGGTTCTATGCTCTCAACCTTATCTTCTGGAGGAACAGTAATTGTTCCTGTTGGTGGTTTTAATGGTCTAGAATTTTGGAGGTTATTGGCAGAATTTCAGCCCACTTGGTATTCAGCAGTACCAACGATGCATCAATTGCTATTATCTAGAGCAAGTCGTAATCAAGAGGCGATCGCCAAAAGTGAACTGAGATTTATTCGCTCTAGTAGTTCTTCTCTACCGCCAGTCGTGTTAGAAAGTCTGGAAAAAACTTTTAATGCCCCAGTACTTGAAGCATATAGTATGACTGAAGCTTCACACCAAATGACTTCTAATCCCCTACCCCCCGCAGAACATAAAGCAGGAACAGTAGGCTATGGCTTTGGTGTAGAAGTAAATATTATGGACGAAGCAGGAAATCTGTTAGACAAAGGTCAATTAGGAGAAATAGTAGTTAAAGCACCAAATGTAGTTGATGGTTACGAAAATAATCCTGAAGCTAATGCCAAAGCATTTACCCTGGGTTGGTTTCGTACTGGCGACCAAGGAGTAATCGATGAATCTGGTTATTTATCTCTGACGGGGCGTTTAAAAGAATTAATCAATCGCGGGGGAGAAAAAATCTCTCCTTTAGAAGTAGATAATGTGATTCTGCGTAATCCCGCAGTGGATGAAGTTCTAACTTTTGCCGCGCCTCACAAAACCCTTGGCGAAGATGTTCATGCAGCAGTTGTCTTAAAAGAAACCATTGAGGAAAAAGCATTAAAGCAATATTGCTCGCAATATCTAGCAGATTTTAAAGTTCCTCGTAAGTTCCACTTTTTAGAAGCTCTACCCCGAGGCGCAACAGGAAAGCCACAAAGACTTAAAATGGCAGAATTACTGGGAATTACCACCTAGGAGCTTCCCTATGTTCGAGGAAAACAAGCAACTGCTTAGTAGTTAGCGCTCTGGCTTAAGGTTCCTCGCCCTTGAGAAGTCTGCGTTGTCTGAGTGAGAGGGATAGCGACAAAAGTTTGGTTTGTCAAGCGATCGCTCTTCCCATTAATCAGATTTTTTCCTCCTAGTTCCCCAAGCAAAAAAAATGACTGAAAAAAATCTTGTACAACGGTTTTGTAAAAAACCTTTTGAATTTTTTGAAGTTGCCTCTAATGGAAATGTCTTTTGTTGTTGTCCTGGATGGTTACCAAAACCAATTGGTAATTTGCAAACTAATGACTTTATGGAAGTTTGGAATTCAGATATTGCTCAAGATATTCGTGCATCGATCCTGGATGGCAATTTTAAATATTGTCGAGCTAAAGAGTGTTCACTAATTGCAAGTAACACCCTACCCTACAAAAAAGATATATCAGACCCTTATCTTAAAGAAACAATCAAAAATAAATCAACAGTCCTAAAACAAAAACCCAAAGTTTTGAACCTTTCTTATGATCGAACATGCAACCTATCTTGTCCATCATGCAGAACGAAACAGATAGTTATCCAGGGAAATGAATATGATGTAAAACAAAAGTTACAAGAGCGTTTACTTGCCGATGGTCTTGATGATGCTCGTAAGCTAATTGTAACTGGTTCTGGAGATCCTTTTGCCAGTCGATTGTACCGAAACTTGTTAGCAAAACTTGATTCTAGTCAATATCCACAACTAAAGATTCACTTGATGACTAATGGACTCTTATTTACTCAACAGGCATGGGAAAATTGGCACAAAATAAATAAATCTATTAGAAACGTTCGCGTTTCGATTGATGCTGCATCAGAAGCAACTTATCGTATTGTGCGTCGTGGAGGCGATTTTCAACGCTTATTGAAAAACTTAGAATTTATTAGTTTTTTAAGAAAGACGGGTGCTTTAGATTTTGTATCGTTTGAATTTGTTGTTCAGCAAAAAAATTACCAAGAAATGACACAATTTATTAAATTAGGCAAAACTTTTGATATTGATCGAGTTGGTTTCACCAGGATAAGAAATTGGAATACTTTTACCAATCCTGAATTCAAATTACAAACAGTCCATTCCCTAGAACATCCAGAACATAGTCGGTTTCTAAATATACTCAAAGATCCCATATTTGAAGACCCTATTGTTTTTCTGGGAAATTTACAAGAATTTATGCCCACTGTTGCTCATTAATATTGAAATCCCATAATCTTCTTATGTTCTCAAGAAAGGGTTTTCAGACCCATTAAACATTCAATTTTTTATGATGAAAATTTGTATTTTCGGTGTTGGGGCAATTGGTAGCTATCTGGGAGCAAAACTAGCTAAATTACCGCGCCCCCAGGTAGAAGTCACCCTAATTGCCAGAGGCAAACAACTCGAAGCATTGCAAAATCAAGGGCTAAAGCTCGAAGAAAATGGTTCAGAAGAAACCACTGATAATTTCTTGGCTACCGACGATGTTAACGCTGTTGAACCCCAGGATGCAATTTTTGTCACGGTAAAAGCTCAGAGCGTACCCAAAGTAGCACCTTCTCTCCCAGCTTTGTACGGGCAAGAAACCATGGTAATTATGGCGCAAAATGGTATTCCCTGGTGGTATTTTCGTCAAACGGGTGGAGAATATAAAGATCGTGTGATCCGAGCGGTAGATCCCGATGGGACAATAGAAACAAATATCCCCGTCAAGCGAGTTATCGGCTGTGTGGTTTATCCAGCAACAGAATTAGTTGCTCCTGGAGTAGTTAGGCACATCGAAGGAAATCGCTTTTCCCTCGGCGAATTGGATGGTACAAAAAGCGATCGAGTCAAAGAATTAGCTAACGTGTTGCGCCAAGCAAATCTCAAAGCACCAGTACGTAACCAAATCCGCAATGAGTTGTGGATCAAACTTTGGGGCAATTTAGCTTTTAATCCCATCAGCGCACTTACTGGGGCTACTTTAGAAAGCATTGGCGAATATCCATTAACCAGGGAGCTAGCCCGTAATATGATGCTGGAAGCGAAGGCGATCGCTGAAAAATTGGGAGTAAAATTTGGCATTTCTCTAGAACAGAGGCTAGAAGGTGCAACGAAAGTTGGTGCGCACAAAACTTCAATGCTCCAAGACATTGAAGCAAAACGTATGACAGAGATAGATGCTTTAGTCGGAGCAGTGATCGAACTAGGAGAATTAACTGATATCCCAACACCCCATCTCAGTTCTATTTATGCCAGTGTCAAATTGCTAGAGCAAAGTATTTTGGCAAATTCTGGAGGCTCTTTATGGATTCGGTGGGACTTGTTGTGAGAAAATAGTGAAACAAGTATAATCCTTATGCTCAGGCATATTTGAGGATTTTTCCTCCTGTAAATTTTTCGTTGATGGTACATTGAGCAGGCG
>JASJDX010000460.1 GCA_030064975.1 Pleurocapsa sp. MO_192.B19 | reverse complement strand
TGTAATATTTGCAGTTGTTCTAATAGACGTTCCCTTTCTAAAGGCTGAGATATTCCCCTTTGTAAACGACTACGAATGTAACCAGATTTGAGCTTACCCAATCCTGTAATTTCAATATTTTCAATTCCCCCTTCTATTACCTGTATTTTGACTACTGCACCGTCTTGGGTAAAAGTCTGGTTGGCAGGAATAAATGCCCCAGAGTTGATATAGCATGGTTGTTTAGTATTTCCCTGACACCCTGCGGTATATTTATTTTTGATCTTCTCTTCTGCTTGTAACAGTTCAGCAAAGGAGATCGGTCTGTTGGTAAATTCTTGGACTGTTGCCCTTAATTCTGCGTCGCTAAAGGCGGTATTACCAATAAACTCAAATTTCTTGACAGTAATACTACCAGGGATTTCCGACAGTCCAGGGGAAGTGGGAGTGGGTGCAGGATCTAATTCCACAGGAGGTTTGGGTTGGGGTTCAAAATCTTGAATTGGCGGTTCGGGAGTTCTCGGGGGAATGGGATTAGGCAGTTGATTCTGAGTTAAAACTATTTCGGGTAATAGTTTCGTTACCCTTCTATTATTTGTCAACGTTATCGGCAACCGCTCTACAGTTCCCAAGTTAGTAGGATTTGTTGCTGAGACTTTTCTCTGGTGGCTGATTAGCAATAACCATGGTGTTAGTGCAACTACTAAATTGAGCTTCCAGCCTCCTAATGGCTCATTATCGCTCATGTTTGGCTTTTAAATTCTCTCGGTAACTTTAAGTGTTTTCTAACTTTTCATAAGTATTTTAAGATCATTAATTTTAATTTAATCGACTTTAAACTAATTAAATACTATTGAAATAAAACGTAATTTTATTCAGATCATTTTCTTAAATAAAATGAAATAATACAAGTAAATAATTAATTAAGTATTAAGTTTTTTGTTATTACTAAATATTAGTAAATTTTTGTTATAACAGCTTAATATGGGTTTAACATTATGCTTCAAACTATTCTTAACAATCGGTATCAAATTATTAAGGAGTTGGGTTGCGGTGGTTTTGGCACTACTTATTTAGCCAAAGATATTCAAGCATCAGAAGAGACATTTCAAGTTGACCAGGTTTCTGAGGCAACCGTGTTCTCTTCTTCTTTGTGTGCGATTAAGCAACTAAATCCCAAAAATGCAGACATCGAAACGGCAAAAAGATTGTTTAAACGAGAAGCCAATATTTTAGTGCAATTACAAGAAGTGGCAGGAGTTCCTAAGTTTATTGACTATTTTGAAGAAAATAATCATCATTACATCGTCGAAGAATATATCAAAGGTACATCTTTAGACAGTTTGCTGGGGGAAAAATGGAGTTCGCAGCAGGTAGTAATTTTTCTTTGGGATACATTGTCAATTTTGCAAAAACTACATGAAAAAAATATAATTCATCGCGATATTAAACCTTCTAATTTAATTCTGAAAGAGCGGGATAGTAAATTAACCATTATTGATTTTGGTGCAGTTAAAGAACTGAAGCAATCTCAAGTTGGAATAAGAGGAACGGGGATTATCAGTCCTGGTTATGCTCCTCCCGAACAACAAACGGGAACACCCCAGTTAAATAGCGATATCTATGCTTTAGGAATGACTGCTATTCAATTATTAACCAAAACCCATCCTAAAGATGTAATTAAAGATGAAAATGATAATGTTGTTTGGACTACAAATGTCAATTTGGTAGCACCTAAATTTTTGACCGATATTTTAAATACAATGATTAAAAATAAATATCAAGAACGTTATCAATCTGTAGAAGAAGTTCTCAGAGACCTTCGAGTTGGTCCGCCACAACCACCGCCACAACCACCGCCACCAGAGTCACCAAAACGATTTTGGTACATACCATTATTGTTAGCAACTATAGTAATAGTTGGCAGCGAAATGATTTATCCTTGGATTAGACCCTGGTATTATTTAGCTCAAGGTAATAGTTTATTAGATAAAAATCACCCCAAACCATCCCTAAGTGAATTTCAAAAAGCAATCGACCTTAAACGAAATTCGTCTGCTGCCTGGAAAGGTAAAGGTGATGCTTTATTTATTATGGGACGTTATTTAGGAGCATTAGAAGCTTATAAAAAAGCGATCGCCCTAGAGCCAAATAACCTCAAGGCGTTAAATAATATAGGAAAAATACTCCACAAACAGGGGGAATTTCAACAGGCGATTAATGTTTACCAACAGGCGATCAAAATTGATTCCAATCATGCTGCTGCCTGGAGTGGTCAAGGACTAGCATATATGAGCAGAAAGCAATATGAAAAGGCTAAGGATTCTTTTGACAAAGCTCAGAGTATCAAACCAGAAGATCCTACTATTTGGATTCAAAAAGGAATTGTGTTGATAGCTTTGAAGCGTCTAATTGAAGCCAATATGTTCTATCAAGAAGCTCTTGATGTCTATGACGAAATTACTGCTAAAGATAAAAATAACCCTTTGTTATGGACAGATCGAGGATTTGTCTTACTGCAACTAAATCGTCCTCAAGATGCCTTTGCATCCTACGATAAAGCTTTAATGTTAGATAGTAATTTTTACGAAGCATTAATGGGCAAGGCGAATGCGTTTAATGCTGTTAAAGACTACGAACAAGCACTCTTGATTTTTGATCGAGCTAAAGAAATTCGCCCCAAAGATTATCAAGTTTGGTACAACCGAGGTAATTTGCTTCTTCAAGCTTTGAATAATCCTACTGAAGCATTTACATCTTTTGAACGAGCAACCGATCTAAATCCTGGTTTTTACCCTGCTTGGTTAAGACAAGGATTATCTCTTAACGCCTTAGAACAATATGAGGATGCCAAAGTAGCTTTCAATACTGCTAAAGAATTAAATTCCCAAGATCCTTATGCCTGGTTGAATCTGGGTATTTCTTTAGAGGAGTTGGGAGAATTAAAAACTGCTTACGATGCCTATAAAACAGCAGCGATCAAGCTTAATTATCCTTCTGCGAAGGAGCATATGGAACGAATCAAACAAGAATTAGGCATATGATTTCGTTCGATAATTAGACAATTGCAACTTCGTTCGTCTTGAAATATTTCGGCAAAGTAAGACTTTAAAAAATGGCAAAATCAAACTTTAAATTACAGACTAAAAGTTCCAATTACTTAATGACTAATTTAGGTTGAAAAGGTTGCACAATAACCCATTCTAAAATATCAATTGGGGCAGTTAACTCTATCTCTATTTCCGATGTTGAATCTTGATGATGCTGATAAGATTTAACCCTTCCTATCGGTAAACCAGGAGGATATAATTTACTGAGAGTTGAGGTGGCAATTTCATCTCCCGACTTAATATCGGCAATTTGATTAAAAAACCTCATAACTACCTTTGATGAGCCTTTGCCCTGAATATAGCCAAGTTGACGGTTACGAATAAGGGTTCCACCAACTTTGCTAGTAGCATCACTAATTAATAATACCTTGCTAGTATGAGGAGTAACGTGGGTAACTCGACCAACCAAACCACCAATTCCCATCACCACAAATCCAGGTTTAATACCGTCTTGACTACCTTTGCCCAACATGAGTCGATTCCACCAGCGATCGCCACTACGACTAATTACTGGAGCGGTAATGGTTTCGGTTGTCTGTGCTTCTACATAATCCAACAATTGCTTTAACTGCTGATTTTGCTGCTCTAATTCCATTACACGCTGCTCTAGCTCTAAAATACGAGCATTAGTGAGCTTATCTTCTAAAATTAGCTGTTGTTGGGATTGAAACGGACTAACCATCAAAAAATAAACTTCTGACACAACTGCTGCTTGAGTTTGTTTGATCAGCAAAGCTATCACCAAAGATACAACAATTAGTATTGTCCGAAAACCATTTTTATCCCACCAACGACTCATGTTGTTTCTGATGACAATCCAAGTAATAATCTAAGTAAGTATAGAGCGATCGCTAAAAACCCGATCCAAGCTTTTATCTTCCAGAACTCTTCCTGTTCCTAAAACTACACATTTCAAAGGCTCAGCAGCAATATGGGTAACGATGCCTGTTTCATGACTAATCAGAACATCTAACCCTCGTAACATTGCCCCTCCACCTGCTAACATAATGCCGCGATCGATAATATCAGCAGCCAAATCTGGAGGCGTTTGCTCCAAGGTACGTTTAATCGTTTCAATAATACTGTTTACCGACTCTTGTAGACATTCGCGAATTTCTGACTCGCTCACATCAACAGTGCGGGGTAATCCTGATAACAAATGTAAACCCCGAACTTCCATCGTGCGATCGCCTTCTTCCACGGGATAAGCTGAACCCAATTTAAACTTAATATTTTCGGCAGTGTTTTCGCCAATAGCCAGTTTATGTTCCCTTTTAACTTGACTAGCGATCGCTTCAGTTAATTCATCCCCAGCAATGCGGATCGATTCACTAATTACTTTGCCCTGAGAGCTAATAACCGCCACTTCTGTTGTGCCACCACCAATATCCACAATCATATTCCCCGTGGGTTCAGTAACGGGTAATCCTGCACCAATGGCTGCTGCTAACGGTTCTTCAATTAAATCAACTTCCCTTGCTCCTGCATTGGAAGCTGCTTCGATTACAGCACGACGCTCCAACTTAGTAACACCACTGGGAATACCAATCACCATACGGGGATGAATTAAGGGATTCCCCTCAAAAACCCGACGCACAAATTCATGGATCATTGCTTCTGTGGCATCAAAGTCAGCAATTACACCATCCTTAAGAGGACGCAAAGCTTCAATGCTTTCAGGAGCGCGTCCCAACATTAATTTTGCTTCTTTACCAAATGCTCTTGGGGTTTCTGTTTTGCGTTCAATCGCTATTACAGAAGGTTCTTCCAAGACGATTCCCTTACTAGATACATATACCAATGTGTTGGCAGTACCCAGATCCATACCCATGTCTCGCGAAAGACTAAAACGATTAAGAAAGCCCACTTGATCTACTGCTCCCAAAAAACTAGCGCCGCTTTGCCTGAGTCGAGTCTAATTTACCCCCAATATAGTAATTAGTCTAATAGAAAATACACCTAAATCGAGAAAATTCATCATAGCTTAAATTTATCAAAAGTAATTATTCCTAACTAATTTAATAAATTAAATCTAAAATGATTACTCTTATTAAGATTAATATGCAATTATTTGATTTAGATTATAGATATTAATTCTTAATCTTCTACTAAAGTAATTAACTAAGCCACTTAAATCCACCTCACAAATTAGTAGCGTATTATTTCCCATGCCAGACTTATTTCAATTAGATCTAAAACTTAAGACTCGTCGCCAGTTTATCCAGTGGGGTTTATTGGCTGGGGGAATCTCTGCTGCTGCACTGAAGTTTAGTACTCGCCAGGTTCAAGCTGCCGATCCAGTGCGAATTCCTCCTTTACCGAAAACAGACAATACTTTGGATTTAACCTTCGATCCGATGTCAGTTTTAAGAGATTTTAACTATGGCACTCTCAAAGAAGAAGATGGACAAACAGTGCGAGAATTTGAAGTATTTGCTCATAGTACGACTTTACAGCTTAATAGTGCTATTACTTTTATTAGCTGGAATTTAAACGATCGCGTTCCAGGGCCAACACTACGAGCCACAGAAGGTGATCTCGTCCGTATTATTTTTCACAACGAAGATGGTCATTCTCACAGTCTGCACTTTCACGGTACTCATCCTGTCGAGATGGATGGAGTCAAGTCTGTACGTAGGGGCAAAACAACAGTTTATGAGTTTGAAGCAGAACCTTATGGTGTTCATCCTTATCATTGTCATGTTGCTCCTGTAACCCGTCACATTGGCAAAGGATTATATGGTTTATTTATTGTCGATCCCCCAGAAGGCCGTCCCGCAGCAGATGAAATGGTAATGGTGATGGGTGCTTATGATTTAGAAAGTGACGGCACTAACGAGCTATATGCTTTTAATGGGATACCTAACTATTATCGCGATCGCCCAATTCCCATTTATCAAAATCAATTGATCCGACTTTATGTACTCAATATGATTGAGTTTGATCCAGCCATTACTTTTCATATCCATGCCAATATGTTTGAGGTGTATCGTACTGGTCGTAGTCTCGAACCCAGTGAAGAAAGTGATGTAATTACGATGGGAACTGCTGAACGACACATCTTAGAATTTACCTATAAATATCCTGGGAAATATATGTTTCATCCCCATCAAGATTACATTGCCGAACACGGTTGTCTGGGATTTTTCGACGTGATTCCCGAAGATGCATAAAACTTACTCAATACTAAATTTCATTAATGATTTTTAGTATTATTGACTTTAATTATTAATACTAGTACAGTACTACTTCAGAACAATTAAGAATTAATATCAATATTAATTATGGCTACTCGAATTAAAACTATAGAATTATTTTTAGCTCTTGGTTTCGCAACTGCGGTAGGAACTCAAACTTTACCTTCTAACGCCCACGAAACTGATGACATAGTAAATGAATCAACTTCTGAAACTTACTTACTATTAGCTCAAGGTGCTGAAGGCGGTGAAGGTGCTGCTCAAGGCGGTGAAGGCGGTGAAGGCGGTGAAGGCGGTGAAGGCGGTGAAGGCGGTGAAGGCGGTGAAGGCGGTGAAGGCGGTGAAGGCGGCGAAGGCGGCGAAGGCGGCGAAGGCGGCATTTCCACTGGAGATCCTGATGTAGATTATATGATTTCCCTTGGCTTAATGAAAGGTCATTTAATCGCGGCTCAAGAGTTAATCGAAGTCCAAAACTACG
>JASJDX010000459.1 GCA_030064975.1 Pleurocapsa sp. MO_192.B19 | reverse complement strand
GCACTTGATTTACAGTCAAGCTCCTTCACCAATTTGGATACCAACCCATAATGTGTGTCACGATATTTAGACGTGATACATGAATGCGAGGGGACTAGGATTTGAACCTAGAACAACAGTTTTGGAGACTGTGATGTTACCGTTACACTATCCCCCCTTGGTAACAGCGATGGGAGTTGAACCCACATCTGCCAGCTTATGAGGCTGGTGCATTGACCGTTATGCTACGCTGTCTCAAGCATCGGATGAGACTCGAACTCACGATTGATGGTTTTGCAGACCACCGCCTTAACCTACTTGGCTACCGATGCAAAAAGAATATATCTTATATTTAATTTTAAAGGTTCACTTTTTAGTTTTTTTTGTTAGCAACGGAACTAAATAATTAAGCATTTAATTGTTAGTAAATACTCATCTTTATTTCAGCACAATCTATCAATAACTTACGTAGTACAAAAGTTACAGGATTGTTTGTGTTTTGCGAATACCACTAGTGCATATTTATATATGCGAGTAAGTATCAATATTCTTGATCGCCTCTATTCCTTTTTACGGAACAGAAAATTTTTTACACAGACATCTCTCTTTATTCAAAGATGTGAAACTGCCTACTCATGACTGTAGTTAAAAGCATCAAGCTCAGTTCTGCTAGCTAAATATTGGCTAACAGCAGCAATAGCAAAGAGAATTAAGTCGAACCAATCTCAGGCGACGGCTCACATTCCTAATTTCATATACTCGGCAAGATACGAAAAGCCTATAGAGGTATAGTTTCTCTAGCCAGACAGGACGGTATATGGTTCGATCGACAATTCGTGAGGAAAAGATCGACTAAACATATAGTTATCCAGCCTGAAATATTAACCGTAAAAAATTACAGCAGATAGACTACTTATCAAAAGCAGTTTAATGTCTATGGAATTCTGACCGAGCTTAGACTAACTGGAAATTCTGTATTCGCTGATATTGTTGATAACAATATAAACTTTGCAATTGATGGAGGGCTTGCAGTATAAAGAGTTGCCAAGAATATAGGTTTGCTTCGCGACTGGTAAAGATAAATTTTGAAGTAGCTGTATTCATTGGTTTTTGAACTCCTTTATTCGAGCTTTTTGTAGTATAGCACCATTTTTTGTTTTTGGTACGCCATTTGAAAAAATATTTTATCGAGCTTAAAAATCTAATTTGCCACACAGATTTTAAAAGACACTAATTTTATGCATATTATGATTCTAATATTATTTATTACACTCCGATGCAATTGAATCGAGATGATAGGTTAGTTTAGCGATCGCAATATCTACAATAGTCAAACATCGATAAGTCTCCAAACGCCTTACACTCAGTATGTCTCGCTAATCGCTCGGTTTATTTCGGCTGCCTTCCACGATTGGAAAGCATAGCACACAACAGTCCTCGCGGGTGGTTAGGGCTATTTGTTGTTTTTATTTTTGTGGTAGCCCTTTTTATTTATTTGGGTCGGTGCGGTGCGCCAGATAGTTCTCGGCTTCGTTCTATGGTTGCCTGTAAGCGCATCCTCCCTCCCGTTGCTCCTTTGTGATTGCGTGCTTCTGACAACATAATGGGTGTCGGCAGCCTAGATGGGGTTAATCGGTAAGCCTCCAAAGCGATCGCAGGGGAGAGAAGAGAGAGAGGGTGGGCGGGGTGTCCGCTTCTTTTCGGCGGTTTTTGTTTCTCTATGTTCCTTGCCCTGTCTTGGTTTTTGGCTTTTTTTTGCATGGCTGTCATGATATAATAGTAATTGTTGGTTCTTTTGTTTGCCGTGTCTGTTCTCGCTTCGTCTGTCTTTGCTGGTCTTGTTTCCGTCGGTTTTTCGGGTTCTCGCTCCCCGTCCCCTGGTGCTTCGGCTGCTCTCTCTGCGTTGTTGCCCCTCGTTCCTTCTACTGGCGTGCGTTTGTCGGTCGGGTGCGCGAGGGGCGTTGACGCTGCTGTCTTTTCTTGGTTTGGGTCTTCTCCTTCCCTGTTGGTGTTCTCTGTTGCCTCTGGTCGTTTTGGCTCTGGTCGTTCCGCCTTTGCCCGTCGTTCTTCTCGCTGCGTGCTTTCTGTCGCTTCTGGTGTTCGCGGTTTGCTGGTGGCTCTGCCTTCTGCTCCTGTTCCTCCTGCTGGTGTTCGTCCTTGCCGTGCTTGGCGTTCTGCTGGGGGTAGCGGTAGTTGGGGTTCGGTTGCGCTTGCCCTTGGTCGCGGTCGGCGGGTGTTGTTGTGGTTGCCCCGCCTTTCTCGTCCTCCTGTTTGGGCTGGGGTTTCCTGGTCTTCGAGGAGTGCGCTTGGTTCTGCGGGTTGCTGGTGGCTTGGCGTTGCCGTTCCTGCTCCCGTCCAGTTGTCGCTGTTTTAGTTTTCTTGCTCTTCAGTTACGCGCTCGATTTCTTGAGCGATCGCTTTCCTGGCTACTTCCTGCCAATCTTCAATCAATCCTGCTTTAATTGCTGCTTTCATACTAGGTGGCATTCTAAGCTGCATTCTGTCACTACAAGGTTCATCCCAGTCATACTTTTGCTGGAAATGATATTTAGCTAAATCTGGGTTGCCCCCTGGTCTACCTTTAGGCATAAAGTTACAAACAATTTTGAACTTGTCATTATTGTCAATAATAGCACGACAGCCACATAATAACTTTACATTTTTTATACGGCAGCCATGTTAAAATTAGATAGAAAAACAAATTAACCGAGGTAGAAACCAGCAAAGTATCAAACCTCGGCTAAACCCAAATTAATAGGTAATTATCATGTTAAACGATTCAGTTTTAAAAGTTTCCCCACACGGAAGTTTCAAAGTTTCTCAACTCTGTAAAAATGTGGCTATCTGCGAAGCTACGGCAAGCGATTGCGCGGAGCGCACCAGCAAAGCTGATCGCTATGATTGGGGCAATGCCACCGCAACCGAGCCAGCTTTCTTGGTTTATCTAGGCTGTAACGAGGCTGAACTATCAGGATATTTAAAAACTATCAATACTTTTTATCGTTGTGAATGGTGCGAAGTCCGCAAACCCAAGTATTTAAAAGACTTTAAAGCAGAAATCAAAATTCGAGGGATGCAAAGATATTCAGATACTCATGCTTTTGGTTTAGATTATTTGGTTAAATCTGAATCAGCCAAGCCTATTAGTACAGCAGTAGAAAAGCAGTCAGCAAACAGTTACACTATTTCCCTTGATGATTGTCTAGAAGATATAGCAGAAAACTTTATCTATGCAGAATCAGAATATAGTCATGTACCAGCGTTTGTTCTAATTCCTCTGATGTTTGAGGCGGTCAATGACTTGATTGATGAGTTCTCGACTAGTCCAGAGAAATATGTGAGTAATGCCCTACGGCAAAAGATAGATGAAGCTGTAAGCGAATATTTAGCAGCATAAACCCGACATTCAAGCCATCGCAGACATTCAATTCAAGATTATCTCGCGGTGGCTAATCAAGGCATTTTCAGGCTCGATCGAAATGAATTACTTAAAATTAGGATAGAGGACAAGCACAATATGCCTAAGCGATCGCTCTTCTTCATTAAGGAAAATAACGATAAAACTCTCGTCTGTGGAGGACACGCATCATTTCTAACTGCTCACCAGATACTTCTATGCCAACGCGATAATCACCAATGCGGATGCGATAGCGATTGGGATAACCTTTCATGGCTTTGACATTACTTAGCTCGGTTAAATCTTTTGTATTGGGGAGAATTTCAAAAGCTAGATTTAAAACTCGCTGATATACGGGTTGTTTTTTAAGTTTCTTCAAATCCTTTAAAAAAAGTTGGCGATATTCAACCTTCAAGCTGCTCCTCCAAGAACTCTAACGCTGCTGAACGATCTAACAAAGGAGAGTCTTTAGCTTCATCCATAGCCTTGTTGAGACAATAATCTTCTAACCCCTCGGATAACTCATCTTCGGAAACCGATTCTTTTGTAAACATTCTTTGCCATACTTCAATCGGAATCACAACCGCCTTGGGTTGACCGTTTTTATCTGTTAGATACTCAATTTCAAACATATCAATCGTCAAATTACCGATGAGTTAATTAAAATCTAACGCATTCTGAGAAAGTAGCACCATTTAACCAGCTTCCTGTCATATCTGGGCGATCGTCCTCTTGTTTCCTCAAAGCGATCGCCTTCGTCAAAAGATAGATGAAGCTGTAAACGAATATTTAGCAGCATAAGCCCGACATTCAAGCCATCGCAGACATTTAACTCAAGATTTCTCGCGGTGGCTAATAAAGGCATTTTCAGGCTCAACCAAAATGAATTACGTAAAATTAAGATAGAGAACTGGCACAATTTATAGTCATGACTAGCATTAGAGAAGAATTAGACCGCAAACTAAATAACTTATCTCCCGAACAATTAGATTCAGTTCGTCAATTTGTGGAGTCGCTCGAACATCAACCAACGCCAGCAGATCCAGACTATCCTTTAACCAATGAAGATATAGACAGAATTGTTGAATCCTATCGTCAGCAAAATAAACCTTTACCAATCGGTCTTGCTAAGGGAGAGTTTACTGTTCCCGATGATTTTAACGATCCCCTGCCCGATGAAATTTTAGATTTGTTCAATAATCCTGCATGAAGTTACTGTTAGATACCCATATTTTTCTATGGTTAATCGATGACGATAAACGTTTGTCCGAACAATATCGGCAAGCAATTCAAAATCCTAACAATGAGAAATTTTTAAGTGTTGTCTCGATTTGGGAATGTGTCATCAAACATCAGCTCGGCAAACTAGATTTTCCCAGTTCTCCAGAAACCTATCTACCAAAAGAAAGGAGAAAACACCTGATTAAAACCTTGACTGTAGATGAAAATAGTATTGCTCAGTTGGTCAAACTTCCCCTACTGCATAAAGACCCCTTTGACCGCCTCATCATCGCTCAAGCTCTACAACACGAGCTGATCATTATGACTGAAGATAAATTGATATTAGCCTATCGAGATCTTCGATTATTACAGAACTATTGAAGGATTTTAAGGTGAATGTGGTTAACAAGTGCGATGAGATTTTATCAGAATATCCAGACTTGGAATTAGATGATATTAAATAGTCTCTTCAATATGCAGTAGTTTTTTAACCAAATAGCTTGCGATATCCTACATATCCCAAACCTAATAAAACTGCCAAGATGACTAAAAAGCTGCTGAAGGGTAAGTAGGAAAATAAAACAATATGAATTTTAGATGCTAGCCAAGATAAAACCATAAATACACCCCCCAACATGGTTAAACCTTGCAAAGTGCGAAAAGCTGGAATTGATTGTAAAGGAATGCGTAGAGAGGAAAGCCATAACGAAGTTATGAGGTGATAGGTCGGTAAAAACAGCAACAAGATATCAGCTTGTTTAATTACTTTCTGCCAGCCATCAGTATTGGTAACGTATGCCAAATAACCAGAAAGCAAGAGCATACTTACCATTGATAATCCTAAGTTAATACTCAGCAAATAGGGTTCTTCTTTTTTGCCAGGAATAAAATGGCAAGCTAGATAGGTCATCCAAGGACTGAAGAGCAAAATTAAGATGATTGGAATATGATAGAGCGCAATATTGCTAAATAAAGCTTCTAAAGTCATAAAGATATTACTTGTTTAGGCAAACCTATTATGGCTCAATGGATAATGGGGCGTAATGCGTCGCTCAGACACAGAAGAACGTCAGATCTGGTCTGAGGGTCGCCAAGAATAACATGAGAAAAGAAAGCAGTCGATATTTTTCACTATGGAAGTTTTTTCAATCAGTCCCGCCTCTTCAAAACCTTTGTGGTTTCTGGCAATAATCACTCTTCTTTTGACTTTAGTACTAGCAGCCTTATTGTATACAGGATATTCTTCTCTAAATTCGCGAGTCGAACTAAAAAGCGATCGACTCCGACTTGTCGGGGATTTTTGGGGGCGTACAATTCCCCTGGAATCTCTTGAGGTGGGAGAAGCACGTATCTTAGATCTTAACCGCAGATCTGAATACTCACTCAAGCGTCGTACATTTGGAACGGGGCTGCCTGGCTATGCCTCTGGTTGGTTTCGGCTGCGCAATGGAGAAAAAGCACTTGTTTATCTTACCCGTAGCGATCGCATTGTATATTTACCTACATCATTGGGTTATGCACTATTGCTTAGTGTCGAAAAACCAGAGAAGTTTATCAACACCCTACAACGATAAGGATAGCTTGCCAAATTACTTAAAATTAGGATAGAGAACTGGCACAATTTATAGTCATGACTAGCATTAGAGAAGAATTAGACCGCAAACTAAATAACTTATCTCCCGAACAACTTGATTCAGTTCGTCAATTTGTGGAATCCCTCGAACATCAACCACCGCCAGCAGATTCAGACTATCCTCTGACCAATGAAGATATAGACAGAATTGTTGAATCCTATCGTCAGCAAAATAAACCTTTACCAATTGGTTTAGCTAAGGGAGAGTTTACTGTTCCCGATGATTTTAACGCTCCCCTACCCGACGAAATTTTAGATTTGTTCAATAATCCTGCATGAAGTTACTGTTAGATACCCATATTTTCCTATGGTTAATCGATGACGATAAACGTTTGTCCGAACAATATCGTCAAGCAATTCAAAATCCTAACAATGAGAAATTCTTAAGTGTTGCCTCGATTTGGGAATGTGTCATCAAGTATCAGATCGGCAAACTAGATTTTCCCAGTTCTCCAGAAACCTATCTACCAAAAGAAAGGAGAAAACACCTGATTAAAACCTTGACTGTAGATGAAAATAGTATTGCTCAGTTGGTCAAACTTCC
>JASJDX010000458.1 GCA_030064975.1 Pleurocapsa sp. MO_192.B19 | reverse complement strand
ATATTTCGTACTCGCTCAAGCGGGATGGTACGTGCCACAAATACCTCCTTGCGTTTTGCAGGATGAAATTGTTAAATGTTTACTTTATTTAAAACTGCTTATAATTTTATACTTTCTATGCTTTCATTTAGTTTTATTTTAATTAAAGTACTTGGTGTTGGATGCTCTCATCAGTGACTAGCATAGAACTATAAAACTATCAAGCTGCTCGAAGCAAAAAAAAAGATTAGACTGCAATACCATTAATCTTGCATTGCCCACAAGTCTATTTCTCTAATTTCAGTTGAATCTACTCAGCTTAATTCTAGTAACGATAGTGAGCAAAAGCCTTGTTAGCTTCTGCCATACGATGAGTTTCTTCTCTTTTCTTCATCGCTCCTCCAGTTTCATTAGCAGCATCCATAATTTCGCTAGCTAGCTTAGCTGCCATGGTACGGCCTCCTCTAGCACGAGAGAATTGAATTAACCAACGTAAAGCTAAAGTTGTGCCTCTACCTTGTCTAACTTCCATGGGGACTTGATATGTAGCTCCGCCAACCCGACGTGCTTTAACTTCTACTAAAGGGGTCAGGTTTTTGATAGCTTGTTCAAAGACTTCAATTGGCTCGTTTCCTGTTCTTTCGCCAATAATACTCATAGCGTCATAAATTATACGAGACGCTAGAGACTGCTTGCCACTACGCATAATTCTTCTAATAGTCATGCTAAGCAGACGGCTATTATAAACTGGATCTGGTGGAACGGGACGCTTTTTCTTAGTTGAACGACGAGACATTTGCTTATTACTTACGTTAAAGAATATGGAACTATAATTTAGCCGTTTTCAATCTTAATATGCTATTGCATTGATAGAGTCGAAAGAAAACAAATTAGTTTGAATTGAGTTTAACTGTTACTAGAGTTTAATTTTATTTAATCGAAATGATTAAGCAAAGACTGCACACAATAACAATCACTACTACCAGCTAAGAAATATTTTGACTCTGATGTTTATGAAATTAAATCCAGAAATTCGCCATCAACTTTTCACTAAAAACAGCATCCTGGTCTGCTATAGCAACTCTTCAGATTGGGATGCGTTTTAGCCGCTTACTTTTAGCGATAACAATTGCGACACAAGCCTTAATGTTTATTTAGGACGTTTAGTACCGTACTTAGAACGACCTTGAGATCTGTCTTTTACTCCAGTTGTATCTAAAGTACCACGAACAATATGGTATCTAACCCCTGGTAAGTCTTTCACACGACCCCCACGAATTAGGACTACTGAGTGTTCTTGTAGGTTATGTCCAATCCCTGGAATGTAGGCAGTTACCTCAAAACCTGAAGTTAAGCGCACCCTAGCTACCTTTCTCAATGCTGAGTTGGGCTTTTTGGGTGTAGTTGTATATACTCTAGTGCAAACTCCACGTCGCTGAGGGCATTCTTTAAGAGCGGGAGATTTAGTTTTCTTTTGCGATTTAGATCGTTCGCTGCGAATAAGTTGCTGGATAGTGGGCATGAGTTATTAGCTTGTGTTTTTTTGAATCCTCTGTAATTATTATAATTTTTAAGGATGTCGAGCAGAGCTAGCAGAGTAGCAGACAAATTCTGATTATATGCTAAAACATATTTCCATGTCAATAGGTGTTTGTTGTCCTACAGACTTAGATTGATTTTTATGTGTTTGTATTACTTAATCTACTAGGAAAGATTTTTAGGTTAACTGTTGCTTTATCTATTTATTCTGCTTTGGCAAAAGATATGCCACAACCACAAACATTTTTAACTTGAGGATTGTGAAACCTAAATCCTCCTCCCATTAAATCTTCTGAATAATCTAATTTCAAATTCTTAACATATTTCCACGACTCGCTATCGATTACTATCTTGATCTCATCGATTTCTAGCAAGCGATCGCGGGAGGAGTCTAGTGTATAATCGCTTTCTTGAACGTGTACTATCTCTTCTAACGCCAAATTATAAAATAAACCAGAACAGCCACCTGACTTGACTACTAGTCTCAAAGAACTGTCTGGCTTTTTGCTATTTAACTTAATCCGCTTAATTTCTTTTGCTGCAGTTGGACTAATATGAAGCATGAAAGATTTACTTATTGTTTAATTAGTTAAGTTGTATACATTAAACTATGCTACAGCGAAATATTTTCTTGCCAACAACTTAGTAAGATTCGTTGAAGTTTTTTAATTCTGAAGCCTATTTTAGCGTATTATTTAACTAATTATGTTGCTCTTGTCCTTTACTGGCGTGAATAGTCATCACTGAAACGGATGATATCATCTTCTCCTAGATATTGACCATTTTGAACTTCAATCAAAACTAATTTAATTACACCAGGGTTTTCCAGTCGATGCGAGGTACATTGGGGGACATAAGTTGACTGATTGCTGCTGATAATCATTTCTTGTTCGCCACAAGTAACTTTTGCAGTGCCAGAAACTACAATCCAGTGTTCACTTCTATGATGGTGCATCTGCAAACTAAGACGATGACCAGGATTTACTTCTATACGTTTTATTTTGTAGCCTGTTCCTTCTTCTAAAGTAGTAAAAGAACCCCAAGGGCGAATTTCTGTGGCAGGAGTTCCCAGAAGAGTTGGCGATGATGGTATAGTTTCAATTAGCTTGCTTGAATTGGACTTAGTTTTTGTAGACTGAGACATAATTAATTACTAGTGATTTGTTGTCAACAAATATATGAACTTAGTTTAAGTTAGAGGGGTAATTTGACTTTGACATATCATAAAAATTGTCTAATTAACCTATCAAAAAGATAACAAAGAATTGTCTAAAATCCAAATATACTACTTTTGCAATCTAAACATCTATACTGAATCTTCATATAGCTTGGTTGGAAGTAAGAAAAATCAAGACTTAAATTAAAGTTGGCTTTATATTTACACTAGGTTTTTAAGTGTAAATACTGATAAATAAATACCAAATTTGCCTAATCCTAATTGTTGTAGTCGAGAAAAATGTATTAAATAAAGCTTTTTATGGTTGATTACTTCAGTTACAATAAGATTCTATAAATTGATTTACGGGATGTTCAATAGTTTAACTAAATTTAAAAAACGGGGACTGCTGGCAAATCAATTAAGCTTAATAGAGTCAGCACTGGTATTATTGCTGAAAATTTCGGTATCTTATGTCTGGCAAAATATAATCGAAGCAAATCAAGCATTTAGAGAGCGAAAGATTAGTATGCTGGGATAAAGAATACACTTTAAATCCTCTTAGCTTTTTGTGTATTTAGCTTTGACAATATTTTAGACATCAGATACTAGTAAATCGTCAGTAACTTGATCACCTAATATTCAGACTTTTACAGTTAAATTAACTGTTTTTCAACTAAAAAAGAGATTTAGTATAATTTTATACATTTTTCCATGGTGCTCTCGTGCAGTCTTGAACAACTTATAGGATCAAAACCACCTTATAATTAGCGCTGATTTTTGAGCTTTTAGAGTGAATTTGACAATAGCAATCAACTGTTAAAAAGTTATCTAAAATAATTTATTACATTTGTATGAACAGGCAAGAAATGGAATCAAAAGAAGTTATAGATAGAAATGTGCATCATCAATACGGGCTAGGAAGTAAGTCTGATATAAAACCTTTTGAGGGTCAACGCTGGTTAGTAGAAGAAAGAGATGCTTGTGGAGTAGGCTTTATTGCCTATCAGGATGGTCGCCAGAGCAACAAGCTAGTTAAAGAAGCGTTAAAGGCCTTGGGATGCATGGAGCATCGGGGTGGATGTAGTGCCGATCGCGATTCTGGAGACGGTGCAGGAATTATGACATCATTGCCCCAAAAGCTTCTTGCTACTTGGTTTAGTGATAACAGCATTGCTCAGCCACAGCTAGAGGGTTGGGGTGTGGGGATGGTTTTTTTACCCCAAAATCGAGAACAGGCTACTAAGTCGAAAAAGTTTATTGAAAAAACTGTAAAAGAAGAAGATTTAACAGTATTGGGCTGGCGAGAAGTTCCAGTACGTCCAGAAGTGTTAGGAGAACAAGCAAGAGCCAATCAGCCTCATATTGAGCAAATTGTAGTTAGTTCCCCTGAAAATTTAACAGGAGACGAGCTAGAACGCCAACTATACATAGTGCGATCGCGAATTGGTAAAAAATTATCAGATGATTTTTATATTTGTTCTTTTTCTTGCCGCACTATTGTATATAAGGGAATGGTGCGCTCAGTGGTTTTGGGCGAATTTTATCAGGATTTAGCCAATCCAGATTACGAAAGTACCTTTGCCGTTTATCATCGTCGTTTTAGTACCAATACGATGCCTAAATGGCCCTTGGCTCAACCAATGCGGATGTTAGGTCATAACGGTGAAATCAATACTCTTTTGGGTAATATCAACTGGATGTCCAATCGAGAAAAAGAGCTACTTTCTAACTTTAGCGAAAAATCTTTACCTGGTTGGACTCAAAGCGAGGTTGAAGGGCTAACTCCAATTGTCAATAACGACAATAGTGACTCCTATAACCTAGATAGTGCCATGGAATTATTAGTGCGAACTGGTCGCAGCATACCCGAAGCAGCCATGATTCTTGTTCCAGAAGCCTATCAAAATCAACCTTCGCTACAAGAGTATCCTGAAATCGTTGATTTTTACGAATATCATAGCGGTCAACAAGAACCTTGGGATGGTCCTGCGTTGTTAGTTTTTAGTGATGGTAAAACTGTTGGTGCAGCTTTAGATCGTAACGGTTTACGGCCTGCACGCTACAGCATTACTCAGGATGGTTATGTGGTTGTAGGCTCAGAAACAGGGGTAGTAGATTTACCCGATGCCGAAATAGTAGAGAAAGGTAGATTAGGCCCTGGTCAAACTATTGTAGTGGATCTCCAGACAAAAGAAGTGCTACACAACTGGGACGTAAAACAGCGTGTCGCTCAAGCTCATCCCTACGGAGAGTGGGTGCAACAACATCGTCAGTCAGTTGAACCAGAAGAGTTTGGCACAGAAAACCTGCTAACTTCAGAAGAATTGTTACAACAACAAACTGCTTTTGGCTATACTGCCGAAGATGTGGAGTTGATTATTCAATCGATGGCAATTAATGGCAAAGAGCCAACCTTCTGTATGGGAGATGATATTCCTTTGGCGGTACTTTCCGATAAGCCTCGACTACTTTATGACTATTTCAAACAAAGATTTGCTCAAGTTACAAACCCCGCGATCGATCCCCTAAGGGAAAGTTTAGTCATGTCCTTGTCTATGCAGCTAGGGGCAAAGGGGAATGTTTTAAACTTAAAACCAGAAGATGCTAGATTACTAAAGCTCGAATCTCCAGTATTGAATGATGCAGAATTAGATAGTATTAAGGCTTCTAGTTTTAAAACTCAAGAATTATCTACTCTCTATCAAATTGCTACAGGACCAAATGGCTTAAAACAAGCTGTGGCGCAGTTGTGTCAAGATGCCACTGCTGCGGTACAAGCTGGAGTAGAAATCATTGTTTTGAGTGACCGTCCTAGCACGCAAAACATTGGAGCAGAATATAGTTATATTCCACCCTTACTAGCTGTTGGGGCAGTTCACCATCATCTAATTCGTCAGGGATTACGTTTAAGAACCTCTTTAATAGTAGATACGGCTCAATGCTGGAGTACTCATCACTTTGCTTGCTTGATTGGTTATGGTGCTTCGGCAGTATGTCCTTACTTGGCTATAGAAAGTGTGCGTCAGTGGTGGAATAATCCTAAAACCCAGAAGTTGATGCAAAATGAGCGTATTGAATCTGTTGCTTTAGATCAAGCTCAAAAAAATTATCGCAAGTCCATTGAAGCAGGATTACTTAAAATTCTTTCTAAAATGGGAATTTCGTTGTTATCTTCCTATCATGGGGCACAGATTTTTGAAGCCTTGGGCTTAGGAGTAGATTTAGTTGATTTGGCTTTTGCTGGTACAACTTCACGCTTGGGTGGTTTGACTGTTGCTGAGTTGGCTCAGGAAGTTATTGCTTTCCATCAACGAGCTTTTCCCGAACTTCAGGGTAAAAAGCTGGAAAATTATGGCTTTGTCAAATATAAAAAAGGTGGGGAATATCACATGAATTCCCCAGAAATGTCTAAAGCATTGCATAAAGCGGTAGAAACTAAGCAATATGACCATTACGAGCTTTACAAGCAGTATTTACAAGGTCGACCAGTAACCGCCCTACGAGATTTATTGGACTTCAAACCAGACTGCGAACCGATTCCTGTAGAGGAAGTAGAATCAGTAGAAAGCATTGTCAAACGCTTCTGTACTGGCGGGATGTCTTTGGGTTCTTTATCGCGAGAAGCCCATGAAACTTTAGCCGTGGCAATGAATCGCATTGGTGGTAAGTCTAACTCCGGAGAAGGAGGAGAAGATAGCGATCGCTTTAAGGTTTTAGATGATGTAGATACCGCTGGCAAGTCTCCCACACTACCCCATCTTAATGGTTTGAGAAATGGTGATACGGCAAGTTCGGCAATTAAACAAGTGGCATCAGGACGCTTTGGGGTAACTCCAGAGTATCTAATGAATGCCCAACAGCTGGAAATTAAAATCGCTCAGGGTGCAAAACCAGGGGAAGGGGGACAATTACCAGGGAAAAAAGTAAGTCCCTATATTGCTACCTTGCGACGTTCCAAACCAGGAGTAACTTTAATCTCTCCTCCACCTCACCATGATATTTACTCCATTGAAGATTTGGCACAATTGATTTTTGACTTGCATCAAATTAATCCCGCAGCTAAAGTTTCTGTCAAATTGGTAGCCGAAATTGGTATAGG
>JASJDX010000457.1 GCA_030064975.1 Pleurocapsa sp. MO_192.B19 | reverse complement strand
TGAAAGAAAATCCTGTGGTGGGGGTAAAAGCACCAAGGGAAAAGCGAGAGGTTGGTAGCACGATTAATTATTTATCCCTAGAGGAGTTGCAGCAGTTAATTGATAGTATTTTACCTACCTATAAAATTCGCGGGAAGAATACAGTTGCGGTACAGGTATTCCGCGATCGCCTGCTGTTGGGCTGTATGGCTTTACAGGGTTGTCGCAGCATTGAAATGCATCGGGCTAACTTGGGAGATATTAGCTCGACCTACGGTCAGCATTATCTCAAGCTAGAGATACTGTTGGCGAATGTGTTACAAGCAATCTTACACAAGGTATTACTAATAACTGAAGTTAAGATTTTTCGTCATTGTATTACTAATAATTTCAGTAAAGATTACTTTCGCCAACAGTATCAGCTAGATGGTAAAAACAGCATCAGAACCGTCATTTTACGCCCCGATCTGGCAAAAGAGGTGATAGAGTACCGCCAAGCTCGCGCCCAAAGTGGAGAAAAGTTAAATGCTGTTTCCCCTTTATTTATTTCTCTATCTAATCGTCGTTACGGTCAACGCTTATCGAGAAGTGGCATTGGTCATATTGTCGATCGCTATCTGGAAAAATGTGGTTTGAAGCATATCGATCTCAATCGACATCATTCTCCTCACAGTTTGCGTCACACCGCAGGTACTTTGAGTCTCCAAAGTGGTTCTTCTTTACGGGAAGTTCAGGATTTTTTAGGACACAGCGATCCGAAAACAACTGCTGTTTATACCCATGTTCTCAGCGATCTGGAAAATAATCCCGCCTCAAAAATTGAGATCGATTTTTAGCTTGTGAATAATCTTTTATTTATCTTGGTTTCGCGAACAAGCCGTATTGCAGATAGAGCAGTGGTAGCTGATTCGATTGCCGACAATTTGTCGGCAAAAATTCTTCCTAGAAAATGACTAACTAAGATTTAAACTTTAATTGAGTATTGCTAGGAACGAGGTAAATTCACTGATTTGCAATCAGCTAGTTTATTTGACTAAGGAAGCATCTCTCTGTCCAATTTTTGAGCTACAACTACCACGATTATGTTGAACAGTTTTGATCCGTCATCATTATAAGGAAGCATAACTGGTTCAAAAGTCAAAAAAGGATGGCGATCGCTATCGTAAATCACAACAGTTGATTTACGACCTTAAATCCTAGCTATTCTTTAGTTCATATAAACTATCAAATACGGCTTTAATTTCTTTTTCGATCTACTGACCTTAACTAATTCAAAAGATTAACTCACAAAAGCACTATTTTTGGCAATATTACCGATATCTTCACAAGATCCTCAATCTTTCATAATAACTATTTTAAATAAGCTTACTAAAAAAAACCAAGGTAATACAATTGTTTTTCCTTAGAAATGAATGGCTATTATCTGTGGCTCAACAACACTAGCTACAGTGAGGTATAAAAATGGTTACTGAGTTGATTAACACAATCGTAGTGGACGACGAACCAGATATGCGTAAAGCTTTAGTCTATAGTCTGGTTCACAGTTGTCCACAGGTGCAACTACTGGGGAGCGGTGGATCTGACCAAAAAACCTGGTCGATGATCGAGCACCAACATCCCGATCTAGTTTTTTGGGATGTTATCCCCCTATACCATCAACAATCCGATTTCATCATACAGTTTGGCGATATGCCACCGTTTGAGGTTGTCTTGATGGGAAACGATCGACTAGAACCTGAAGAGATTACCTCGACACCAGCGCTAGATTTTCTAACTAAGCCCATTAAGCAGCATGAATTATGGAGACTTATTCGACTTGTACAAGAAAAGCGACAGATGCATCGCTTGCTGAAGCAGGTCGATACATTGACTAATCTGCTGAATAGCTTTCTACATCCGATGCTTGAGTTGCCGACCATGCAAGGGTTTGATTTAGTTCCTGTCGATCGGATCTGCTATTGTCAATCCCAAAATAACTACACAAAAGTGACTATGGTCGATCGGGGTAATCTGTTAGTTACTAAAAGTCTTAAAGATGTCGAGCAAGCTCTTCATCCCCATCCCTTTGTTCGCATCCACAAGCAGCACCTGATTAATCTGCGTTATATGAAAAGCTATCTCAAAGGGGATGGAGGAGAGGTGGTTATGCATGATGGTACGGTGCTTAGCGTAGCCCGCAATCGCAAAAACACTCTTCGGGAGGCATGTTGTCGTTTTCAACACTAACAGAGAAGGCTCGATTGTCATCAAGTAAAATGGCTCAGTCAATATGAGTCCTCTCAAACCCTCTAAGTCCAAAAACATTTTTATTAAAGGAGTTGCAATCATGGTTGACACCAATCCAGAGCAAACCTGTCCAGATCCAAGTAATCCTGGGCAATCCAATTCAGAGCAAAATCTATGTTGTGTTCCTAATTCAGAAGCACTGGAAGACGAAGACCTAAAGCTCAGCAGTCTTCGCAAATTTCGCAAATTAGCCGAAAAGGTTGACAATAAGTTACAAAAGGTGAGGACAGATCATCCCGAAACAGAAGCAGCAGCTAAAAAGTTAGAAGAAGCCTTTGGAAAATTCGAGAAAGGAACCTTTGGAAAACTTGAGAAGGAATTTACAGGGATACTTCAAATAGCTAAAGACTATGGAGCTGTGCGTGAAAGTACTTATGAAAAACAGCTAGAAGATAGCAAGAAAAATCTTAAAGATTTAAAAGATCGCTTGGGAGAGGATAAATTTACAAAGGAAATAGATAATATACACTCCAAAGATTATGATGACGAATCAAAAAAAAGCGAACGGGTTGAGGAAATAAACGAAAAACTTAATGAGATAGGAAACAAGAATTGCTTAGTATATAGCCTATCTTTTCAAGAAAACCGAAAGCAGGATCTTGAGGAGGCTAAAATCTATAAAGATCAAGTAAAAGCCTGGTTTGATGATCTTGAAAAGTTATACAAAGAGGCTGATAAGTATATAGATCAAAGGGAATACAGAGCTGCTTATGCATTGAAAGTGGAATTCCAACATGTGTTGGATAAAAAGATTAAAGATCTGAAAACTAAAGACAAATTTGAAAAAGAGCTACAAGAAGGTCTTAAAAAGTGGATCTTGTCTGTCTACCAGTATTTTTATTTCAATAAGGAAAACTTGATAAAGCAAGCGTGTGAAAAGAAATTAAAGGAAGATTACGATAATGCAAAGGAAAAATATGATACTTTTCTGAAAGAACGAAAAGAGCTAAGAGGTAGGTTTCTTGAAGAAGTCCAATATCTTGAGGAGAACGACCTTTCACCAGATTCTAATTAAGAATGTTAAGTTTGGGAACTGTATTGAGCTTACACCATTTTTCCAGCTTTGCTGAATTCTCGCTTGATAGAATAAAGCAAATCTTCATTGCGGATAATCGAATCTTCACGTTGAAGTACTTTCAGGCAGCAGTGCTGAACGATGTTCATGATATCGGCACCTGTCAGTTCATAGCTAGATGATAAAGTGGATAAGTCTATGGAGTCATCTAGCTGGAGCTGAACTGGAAAAGCCTTTTGCCATAATTGCAGGCGCTCTTTTGCTGTAGGTATTGGAAAGTTGATAATCGACTGGAATCTTCGGATAAAGGCTTCGTCAATATTGCTTTTGAAGTTGGATGCCAGGATTACCAAGCCATCATAGTTTTCGACGCGCTGCAGCAGATAGCTTACTTCTTGATTGGCATACTTATCGTGAGCATCCCGAACATTGGTACGTTTGCTGAAGAGGGCGTCGGCTTCATCAAAAAATAGAATCCAGTCCTTGTTGTCTGCTCGTGCAAACAGACTGGATAAGTTCTTCTCGGTTTCGCCAATGTATTTGCTAACAACCATAGAGAGATCTACCTTGTAGACATCTCTACCGCTCGATTTGCCAAGGAGGCTGGCAGTCAGGGTCTTTCCTGTACCTGGAGGACCGTGAAAGAGGACTCGGTAACCTAGCTTGAGCTTTTTTTTCATGCCCCAGTCGTAGAGAATTGTGGAGCCGTGAGTGAGCCAGGCTTCCAATTCGTGAATTTGTTGTAGGGTCTTGGGATTGAGTACCAAATCTTCCCATTCCATTTCGGTGGTAATACGTTCGGCAGGAAACTGCATGCTGAAGTGAGGACGAGAAAATTGCCCCTTGGTAAAGAGGTCGACGTAGTCCTGGGACATAACTACTTTACCGCTCATCAGGGGCTCACCATCAGAAGGAGGATCGAGGTAGAGGACTCGCTTGCGAGCAAAAAGATGTTCCTCTCCAAAAAGTTGCTGCAATCGAAGGCGATCGCTAAATCGATCGCCCCCCAGCATAAACAGAACGGTCTCTCCTGTAGGCAAAAAGCCTCGGTGGGCTTTGCCGCGCCAGCCACCAATTTGAGGATATTCACCAGCTTGGGGCAATTGTGCAGTAATGAGTCGATCGAAAAAATCGGGCTTTAGGTGGGGGGCTAGGGCAATTATGAGGGTTAGCTGCTCGGAGGTATCTAGCTGATGCGTGCCAATAAAATGGGTCAGGGAAGTCTTTTCGCTGAGCCAACCGTTAGATGGACTGGGCATTGGAGCTCTAGACTTGCCGTTGTCACTGAAGTAAGTGGTCATGCGCCACTGGATTACCTGGGCTAGGTAGTTGAGCGCAGTTTGCAAGGCTTGAGTATCAGGTGAACGGATCATGCTAAGTGGGGTTGAGAGAATCCAACATATCGGATTTCTCCGTGAACTTAATACCTGTGAGGTTTATGACAACTTGACAAAAAATATTTACGGTCTAGATTGTCGGGCTAAAAACTGATCGATAGTGAAGCGATCGCCATTTTGAATGATACAAACTTCGCTTTAATTTTATTAGAGAGCGTTCAGGTTTTCAGTATTAGTTAACAAAAAGGTACTTTTAGATTTTAGTGAATGTAGATGACCGAATAACAGTTTTAGCTTTTAGCCTATTCTCTTTAGCAATAGCGATCGCAACTTCTGATTCGGGGAAATAGGATTGCTTCTCGAAACCATATGAGATCGTCTGCTGTTAAATGGGAAATCGCTCAGGTAATTCATGTTAAGTTGGATCGTCCTCAATAAATTCATTGACATCATTGGAAAACCGAGGGGTACAAATAGCTAGGAAGATCAAATCCTCCGAGCCAATGTTGGTGATACGCTGACGACACATCGGTGGGATGAGCACAATGTCACCAGCATTTACTTCCAGTGGGGGTAGTTCCCCAACTTCCATACGACCCCTGCCATTGACGATGTAGTAGCGCTCTACTGTTCCCTTGAGCCGATGCCAACGAGTTGTTACTCCAGGCTCCACTCTCGCCCGAGCGATTGATGCATCTGGGTCATCAGGTATGTTGGACAATTCAGTAATGTAACACCTCTCAGGGGTGTAAAACTCATTGCTAAGATTCTGCTGTTTAATGGCTTCTTTCATCTGATTCTCCTATTTGCCTAACTATTTACTTGAGACTGGTCTTCTTCAGAGCTTTCTATTTGGGAGATCGCATCAATTGGCAAAACGTTGCCATAGATAACGGCCATGATGCCAGGCAGATATCGATCCACGATCGCGACATTGGCGTACACTAACTGACGAACTAGGGCTGTGCTGAGTCGATCTCCTTCAACATCCAGACTAGTTTTGTAGTGAATCTCACCGCTGTCAAAATCCATTTCAAAGTTACCAATAGTAAGACCATAATTGGCACGGGTGAGAAATTCTGCCATAACCAACCGTTTATCTACAGGTGCAGTGACAGGGCACAGGGAATAAAACACGAATTCCTGTCGGGCTTCGTTGATCCTGGCATAGCAAGACAATTGACCATTGTCACCTTGGAATGCGAGTTGTAAGTCAGTTGTGCCTTCGCGCCTGTAAATGGGCCAGTCTTCGGCAGCGAAAAAAGCGATCGCAATCTCAAAGAGTGAGCCTGGCTCATCGTTATCATCGTCTGTGATATCACGATCTGTATCATCGTCAAGCTCAGACAAGCTTTCATCAACTAACGCTTCAAAGGTATGACCAAGGTCTTCAACGATCTCATTGGCAATTTCCTCGGCAGTTTCTGACCAATTATCTTCAAGTAATCTCTCAAAAAAGCCAGCAACCCCTTCCAGAATTTGTTCCCCTGCAGCAACGGTTTGATAGAGTTTAGCTGGATTAACATACCCCCAAAAAGTTTTGTAGCCGACCTCGTTAGAAGCTTGAACTTGTTTGACCGATAGGCAAAGCCAGCTTTGAGTTTGTAATAATGGATTGACTTCATTTTGCGTTAAGTTTGGTGGAGCAGAATCTGAGGATTGTTCTGCTGCTAAATCTTCACCTGAGGGGGCTACAAAGGTTGCTGACTCATGGATAAGAGATTCTGTTTTTTGGCTCAGGGCTAACAAATAAACAGCAACTGCTTCAGGATTTTCCCCATGCTCTAGCAAATTAGGGAGAATATCGGGTTTAAGACTGACTTCCAACTGTACATCGAAATCGGGAAGAAATTCTCCCCCGACTAACGGCCCGCGTAATTCCGATTCAAAGTTAAACAGAGCGCCAGCATCAATATTTTGGTATTGTTCAAAACTGACTTGACAGCATAAACGACATCCGATGATGTTATGCTCCTGCCTAATCAGCGACAAATTAGGTTTACAGAGGGTGACAGGAGAAGTTGAAGCGTCATAAAGCGTTAAATCGCTGTCTAGTGAATAAGTATCGGGCTGTAAAACCATGAGCGATTTCTCTAAGTAATTTTTCTAAGTCTCAGAGTGGGAGCTATTTCTTATTTTGTTGCACCACATGGGTAAGCTCAT
>JASJDX010000456.1 GCA_030064975.1 Pleurocapsa sp. MO_192.B19 | reverse complement strand
TCGATACACCGCTTTCGTATTTCTGCAAGGTTTTTAAGGTATTTTACCGATTTTCCTTGCAGATAAATCAACTTTTTTTCTCCGAAACTCTCTTTTTGTCAGCCTTTCCCTATTATTCAGCAAACTCTACTTAAATCCAAAATGCCTAAAGTACCTCCAGACTGGGCGATTATCTGACGATGCAAATTGGCTATTTCCATTAAGCTGGGATAGCGAATCATGCTAGACGCTTATATAGTTCTTTATTCTGATTCAGAATCTTGTTTGTTGCCTCGATAAAGTCTTTTTGAGGATGATTTAGCCAGTCTTCAATGCTTGCCCGTAGTAAATCTTGAGTAGAAATACCGCTTTCCTGGGCTAGTTGATATAGTTCTTCCAGTCTTTCGTCGGGAATATCAATAGTAATGGCAACCATGAAATTAGTAGCTATGAAAAATTCAAATCTTGATTGGGTGTATTATGGGTGCAGGAATAAAGTGGTTTAATTAGGGTTTTGAAAAACAAACAAACAGTCAGAAAACTGCTCTTAATCAAGCCTACTTTCCAATATTTTAAGACAAAATAGCCCTGAAGATATTGTTATGTCTAATCAAAATACTGGTATTTGGGGAATCATAATTACTAGCCTTCTGGCACTTTTGGGGATGTCAGTTAGTACTTTACTAACAGGTCACTGGGATATTCAGCTGAAAAAAAAAGAGTTTCAATCACAACTTATTATGAAAGCTCTAGAATCTCCAGATGTTGAAGAAAGGCAAATTTTTTTACAGTTCCTTCTAGATAGTAATTTAATTGACGACGAAGAAATAAAGCAAGGTTTGAGCAAATACTCTAGTCACGGAAAAGAAAAAGCAATTCCGCCTCAATATTTTATAGCAGAATAACATTGGGCTGAGTTAATTAATTATGGTCTGATTTATTGGTACTCCTACTTTATCTCATAGTTACTAATTTTGTAGACAAGTATGACCACTACTGAAACTATCAAGCATTCAGATGCTTAACTACGCTACGGTAATCGCGTCATTGAAATAGTCTTGCAATTGTCGGTCATGATCGTGACTGAGATCACCTAAAGGTAATTCATCTTTACTAAAGGCTTTAACTTCCAAAACTTCTAGCTTATCTGCTACCTTTAGCTCTCCTTCTGCCTCAACTTCCAACAAAATAGAAATTGAGTGTATCCGTGGATCGCGTTCTGGATCAGAATACACTCCTCTTAAACGTCTAATTTTGGTCAGTTTTAACCCTGTTTCTTCTTTTAGTTCTCGACTAGCAGCGTGAGGTATATCTTCTCCCCAATCAATCATGCCTCCTGGCAAACCCCATTTCCCTGAATCGCTACGCTGTATTAAAACAATGCGACCGTCAGGGAGAATAGGAATAATAGTTGTACCAGTCACAGGATGACGGAAAATAATACCAATTACAGTAGAGATAAATCGCCAATAACGACCCATAGAATAAATGTTGATTATTATTTAAAAATTAAGTGTCCAGCAAAGATTTAGCTTTAGCGATCGCCTGATGGACTTGAGCAAAACCAGTACCACCATAACTATTACGGGCAGAAACCACCTGTTTGGGTGCGATCGCATCATAGATGTCGGCTTCAAAAGCAGGATGCAGTTGTTGCCATTCTTCTAATGTTAGATCTTTGAGTAGTTTTCCCGTAGCTAGGCTGGTTTTAACTACCTTCCCTACCAAATTATACGCTTCACGAAAAGGAACGTCTTTGGAAGCCAAATAATCGGCAACATCTGTGGCATTGGAAAAGTCCTCAGCAACGGCTTTAGCTAGTCTGGCTGTTTTGAATTCAATTCCTTCTTGTAGCAAAATAGTCATTGCTTCTAGGCAAGCTTTAACAGTCTTAACTCCATCAAAAATTCCTTCTTTATCTTCCTGCAAATCTTTGTTATATGCCAGGGGTAAACCTTTCATAATAACTAGTAATGCCTGGAGATGCCCAAACACTCTGCCTGTCTTGCCCCTTACCAATTCAGGAATATCAGGATTTTTTTTCTGCGGCATAATGCTTGAACCCGTAGCACAAGTATCTTTGAGAGTAATAAAATTAAATTCTTGAGATGCCCAGAGGATCATTTCTTCGCTGAGACGGCTTAGATGTACCATAATCAGACTAGCAGCACAAAGAAACTCAATGGCAAAATCGCGATCGCTAACTCCATCTAGGCTATTTTCGTACAAGCGATCAAATCCCAATAATTCAGCACTATATTCTCTATCAATAGGAAAAGTAGTTCCTGCTAGTGCGCCACAACCCAAGGGAGATATGTTAGTTCTTTTATAGACATCTTCCAGTCTTTCGACGTCTCGTTGCGCCATCTGGAAATAGGCTAAAAGATGATGAGCCAAACTTAAAGGCTGCGCTCGTTGTAAATGAGTATAGCCAGGAATCAGGGTTTCAACGTGGTTTTCGCTATGAACTAGTAATGCTGTTTGGAATTGTCTCAATTGCTGTTGTATTTGCTTGATTTGAGCCCGAAGATAAAGCCTGATATCTGTTCCTACTTGGTCGTTACGCGATCGCGCTGTATGCAGCTTTTTACCGACATCGCCAACAATCTCTATAAGTCGTCTTTCTACCGCAAAATGGACATCTTCTGCTTCTACTCCTGGATTAAAATTTCCTTGCTGATATTCAGTGCGAATTTGTTCTAAACCAAATTCTAATTGTTGTGCTTCGGCATCAGAAATAATCTTAGTTTTGGCGAGCATTTTGGCATGAGCAATTGAACCAGTTAGATCGTATTCAATTAATTCAATATCAAAACCAATGCTGGCATTGAAAATAGCGATCGCTGGGTTCAAAGCAGATTCAAAGCGAGCGCTCCAGGTTTTTTGCTTGGTCACAGTAGAAAATAAGAATTACAGAACTAAATTATTTTAAATCGATTAGCCTGTAAAACCTTTAAATATGTACCCAAAAAATGTACCAATTAATAACGCCCAAACTTGTCCCGAATCAATAAAGTTATACCAAGCATCTTGCATTTGACCTAAAATGTCGGGATCTTCAATTTGCTGTGCTAAAAGACTGGATACAGGCAACAAGTAATTGTGATGAATCTCAACTATTACTGGTAAGAGTTGAGCGTTAAATAAAATTTCCATGGGATTAAAAGTTTAAAATAATGCAAACTGCACCCAATTTAATCTCAGATAATGTAAACCGCCACTAAAATAATTATTAATTATCAATTTAATTGTCAATTGATTTTATTTGCATCACAATTGAGGTCATATCATCGCCACTAGTGCTATTAGCACCGCTAAATTGCTTTACCTGAGCAAAAACGTGTTCTAAAATTTCGTCTGGGGTTTCTAGATGCTGACAAGCCCATTTAAAACAGAGACAAAGATTGTCTTCGTCAAAGCGATCGCCTTCGTCATTGGCAGCATCAGTAAAGCCATCAGTGTAATAAATTATTGTATCCCCTGGAGAAAGCTGTACCGTCGCGTCTTCGTATTCTGATTCCATATCTAGACCAATTAACATTCCCCAACTATCTAATTTTTCCAGGGTATCAGTTGCTTTGCGCCAGAGTAGAGGAGGATTATGAGCCGCATTGGTAAAAGAAAGAGTTTGTTGTTGCGGATCGTATTCCGAATAAAACATACTCACAAAGCGGTGAGAATTTTCTAAATCAGCGTACATTACTCGATTGAGATGACGCATAATTTGGGCGGGAGAATGATGATTTAAAACCTCGGCACGTAACATTCCCCTAGTCATAGTCATAATTAGTCCTGCGGGTACACCTTTCCCCATCACATCGCCGATTACAATACTCCAGGGAACATCCGATGCTGCTTCTGGTTGGCTATTTTCTAGACGGTCATAATTAGTGGGAATAAAATCATAATAGTCTCCCCCTACACGATTTGCTGTTTCGCATTTAGCCGCAATTGCTAACCCCTTAATTTGAGGACACTTACTAGGCAAGAGACGCAATTGAATTTCTGAAGCGATTTCTAATTCACGATCTTGTCTTTCTTTGGAACGTAATTCGACGGTTAATTCATGATTGGCGATCGCTACCGCTGTTTGATCTGCTACTAGTTGGGTTAATTTTCTTCTGGTTGGTGTCCAAATATAGTCCGAGTCGGTACTAAAAACATAAAGACGACCTTGTTCGATATTTTTGACCAGAATAGGAGTACCAAAAAACTGAATTTCTGATTCTAATTCTAGGCTAATTCTTTCATCAATAATTTCTGATAGACGAGAAGATGCATTAACAGTTTTATGATGATTAATATGAGACTGATTAATTTGATAGTTTACTTTATCAAATACACGGCGCATTTCTAGACCAATTTGGCTGTCTTGGCAATGAATTTGTTCTAGATGTATTCTATTATCTTTATATAAAATTAATGCTCCACCAATAGAATCAGTAACTCTAGCTGCCATCAAGGGAGTTAATTCTAAAAACTGATTCAAATTACTAAAACTACGGAGGGCAAATCCCAAGGAGCTTAATAAATCTTGAACTTTGTTTTGTTCTCTTTGGAGGTTACCGACTAATTCTTTGAGTGCGACAATCGGATTAGTTTCCTCCGAAGAGGATTGAGCAACACCATTATTATCTTGAGAGGGATGGCTATGAGAATTTACGACAGTCACTGCCTCTACAAATTTAGACATGAGTTTTTCAGTTCATCAGTCAGAAATATATTCAAAGTACAGTAATACTAAAACACCCCACTGGATATTATCAAAATAGTTTTTAGGCTGATCTAAATTGATAACTATCTTGCCAAAAATTAATCAAAGGTAGTGTTTATATTTTGTTTACCGAGATATTGGTTGATTTATGATAACTCGAATTAGCTAATACGCCAAGAAAATGAAGTAAAAAAACGGAAAATTTACATTAAAACCAACTATTTGAATCTATGTATTCTATTTAACCATTGAGTAAAGCTTCGACAAATTCATAGCTAGAAAAAGGTCGTAAATCTTCGATTCCTTCACCAGCACCAATAAAGCGAATTGGTAAATTTAGCTGTTGGGTTACCGCTAAAGCCACACCACCTTTAGCACTACCATCTAGTTTAGTTAAAACAACACCACTTAGGCTCGCCGCCTCAGAAAATACTTGTGCTTGACGTAGACCATTTTGACCTAGAGTAGCATCTAAAACGAGTAATGATTCTACTTTAGCATCGGGAGCTTTTTTATCGATAATACGACGGATTTTAGACAATTCTGCCATCAAATTTTTTTTATTTTGTAGCCTTCCCGCAGTATCTACCAATAGTAACTCTGTATCTTTGGCTGTAGCAGCAGCGATCGCATCATACACTACTGCCGCAGGATCGGTATTCTTACCTGGGTTGGCAATCACAGGAGTATTACTCCGTTCTCCCCAAACTTGTACTTGTTGCACCGCAGCAGCACGGAAGGTGTCGGCCGCAGCAATAATACAGCTATAGCCAGATTTTTGACCAAGATTCGCTAGTTTACCAATAGTAGTGGTTTTTCCTGCTCCGTTTACTCCTGTCAAAAGCCAAATATTAAACTCACCTTTTTCGGGAACAAAAGCTTTGTCTTCTTTGCCTTCAAGGGGTTTATCAAGGATATCTTGGAGAATAGTTTTTAAATAGGCAATCGCCTGATCTGGTGGTAAAGCTTCTTCTTTAAGTTTTGACTGTAGGGTTTCAATAATATAATCAGTGGCTTCTATTCCCACATCAGCTTGCAGTAATAGACTTTCGATTTCTGTTACTGCATCTTCATTAAGTGGCCCTTTGCCCACAATGGATTTTAGTTGATTGACTAAGCCAATGCGAGTCTTACCTAAACCTTGACGTAGCTTAGTAAGCCAGCTTATTTCTTCTTCTGAGACATCTTCTGCTGTCCTACCACTACCCGCTAATACCTTTGAAGACCAAATAAAGTCTTCGTCTAGTTCTACTTCTGCTGTAGCTTTTGTTTCTGATACTTGTTCTTCTTGAGGAGTTTCAATTGCAGTCTCTTTAAGCTTTTCTAAACCCTGGGATTTTTTCATCCAAGCAGGAACATTTTCTGCTGGTGTTTCTGCTGGTTGATCTTCAGTAGTAACGGCTTCTGATACTTGTTCTTCTTGCTCGTCTACTGACTTTATTTCTTCTGTGTCTGATTGAGTAGCTGATTCTATCGTTTCTGTGGTAGCAGTTTCTTCCTCTGTATTTATTGTTTCAGATTCAGATGCTTCACTGTCTTTTACTTCTTCTGACTCTTTTGCTTCGGCTTCTGCTTTACGTTGCTGAATATTTTGATAAGCAGCTTTAGCAAAAGCGAGATAGTCTGGTTCAGCTATTTCTGTTTCCGATGACGATGAATCAGTCGATTCTGTAGTTTCTTCTGGCTGAGTTTCTGGAGGTGTTGCTTGAGGTTGTTTTTGCTTTGCTTGTTCGTTACGGCGAAACCAATTAAACATTGTGTAAGAGTAGATAAACTTATTTTTTATCAGTTTATAGATAAAACCAAGGTTAGATCCACTCTTTATTCTCTGGTTTGGTGGTAATTACACTACAATTAGATTTCTGCACTCAAGTTTTGACTGATGGGTGAATCTACTGAGGGATAAGGATTGAGGGATGAAGGGGAAGGCAATTTATTTTGGTGATGCAACCCCGCGTCTTTTTTTGACATCCTCCCGCCCGCGTAGCGGGGGGATTCCCCAAACGCAGAAACAACGGATAGGTTCTTCAATCAACCAGCAACCTTAGTTTCAAGATTTTCATCCATCAACAAGAGGGTCATCTGTCCTGAA
>JASJDX010000455.1 GCA_030064975.1 Pleurocapsa sp. MO_192.B19 | reverse complement strand
TTATTAATTGCCGTACCGCTATTTTTACAGACTACCTTCATCTTTTTCATAGCCTATGTTGCAGGATTAAAACTAGGACTAAATTACGAAGATGCTGCCCCTGCTGCGTTGATTGGTGCCAGTAACCATTTTGAAGTTGCGATCGCCACTGCCGTAATTTTGTTTGGTTTAAATTCTGGTGCAGCCTTAGCTACCGTTGTCGGGGTGTTGATTGAAGTTCCTGTAATGCTTATGCTAGTAGAGTTTTGCAAGAATACCGCCTCTTGGTTTCCTAGACAGCCAGAAAAAGCTACTTTGTTAGATCCTCGCTGTTGTAAGTAGGGTAGGGGCGAACGGTGAGGCAGCGCGGTCTTGTACGGGGCTTTCAAGGACTTGAAATGAATTCAAGTCACAGCCCCTCAGTTTTCCAACAAAGAGTGACTGCTGAACCGAAGGGCCGTTCGCCCCTACTAGTAAGTTTCTTTTAAATATAATTGTCATCATTTTGATTGAAAAAAATATAAATGTCAGATTTAGAGCATCCGCCAAGAATATTATTTTTATATGGCTCATTGCGGAAACGTTCTTATAGCCGTTTGTTAGCTGAAGAAGCCGCCCGAATTATTACTGACATGGGTGCAGAAGTAAAGTTTTTCGATCCTTGTGATTTGCCCTTGAGGGGACAAGTAGAAGAATCTCACCCAAAAGTCCAAGAGTTGCGAGAATTAAGTCAATGGTCAGAAGGTCAAGTTTGGTCTTCTCCAGAAATGCACGGTAATGTTACTGGAATCTTAAAAAACCAAATTGACTGGATACCTTTAAATATTGGTTCAGTACGACCAACTCAGGGCAAAACCTTAGCAGTGATGCAGGTTAGTGGTGGCTCACAGTCTTTTAATGCGGTTAATACTCTAAGGCTTTTAGGGCGATGGATGCGAATGTTTACTATTCCTAATCAATCTTCCGTAGCCAAAGCCTATCAGGAGTTCAATGAAGATGGGACGATGAAAGATTCTCCCTATCGAGATCGCGTTATTGATGTTATGGAAGAACTCTACAAATTTACTCTGTTATTACGAGACAAGGTAGATTACCTTACGGATCGTCATAGCGAAAGAAAAGCCAAGACTACTAACAACAAATAACTAACACTAATGAAAAAAATCATGTTTGTCTGTCGCCGAAATTCCTGTAGATCGCAAATGGCAGAGGGGTTTGCCAGAAATTTGGGGCGGGGAAAAATTGAAGTTAGTTCTTCGGGATTGGAAGCCAGCCGTGTACATCCTACAGCAATTGAAGTGATGTCAGAAGTAGATATTGATATCAAAAACCAGACTTCTGATGCCTTAGCTGATTTTAATGCCGAAGATTATGATGCGGTAATTTCTATGTGTGGTTGCGGGACAACTCTACCACCTGAATGGGTAACACAAGAAGTATTTGAAGATTGGGATTTAGAAGATCCTGATGGACAACCAAGAGAAACTTTTCACCGTGTTAGAGATGAAATTAAACAACGGGTATCTAACCTAATTGACTCTGTGATTTAAATTGACCCACTCCTTGCGCTTATAGATCAAGATATTTGCTAAGTCCAACTATTTGTTATAACTTCAGATTAGTTCTGAAAGTAAATTAAATTTAAGAGAAATAGAGGAGTGATCCATGAATATTTTCACTGTTGACAATATTAACGATAATGGTTCAGGCTCTCTCAGACAAGCTATTGAGGACGCAAATGCAACTCAGGGAACTGATACAATTCAATTTGATTCAGAATTAAGTGGTCAAGAAATTGTTCTTACTGGTGGTGAGTTACAAATTAGCGATAGTGTAAATATTGAGGGACTATACAATGCCGAGGATATTACTATCACTGGCAATAATGCTTCCCGCATCTTTTTGATTGATGATCTTGATGCAACAAATAAGTTGGAGGTAGTCATTGATAAGCTAACCTTAACTGAAGGTAACTCTAGTGAAGGTGGTGGAGCGATCGCTAATTCGGAAAACCTAACAATTTCTGAGAGCAGGATTTTCAGTAATCAAAACACCAGTCAAGAGCCAACAGATGGTGGTGGAGCAATTAGAAATAGTGATACTGGTAAATTAAACATAGACCAGACCTTTATTTTCGATAATCAATCTAACGCTTTCGGTGGCGGAATAACTAACTTCGGCGAATTAGATATTAATTCCAGCGTCATTGCTGATAATCAGGTTACTGGTGGTGGAGGTGCTGGTATAGATAATCGTGGTAGTCAAGCTGACATCACAGGTAGTTTTATTACCAATAATACTAATACAGTAGGACCTGCTGGTGGTTTTGGGAATGGTACTCCTCAAACCACAACTACTGTCAGCAATTCTGTGATTGCTAATAATCAAGCAGCTAACGGTGCAGGATTTTTTGTCAATGCTGGTAATGTCGAAATTGTCGATAGCCTGGTTAACAATAATCAAGCTCAGAATAATGGTGGTGGTGCTGCTTTAGCCGCAGATGGCAATGGAAATCTCACAGCCGATAATAGTCTATTTACTTCTAATAGTGCGGAAGTGAATGGTGGTGGTATTGCCAACTTAGGAGGTAGTTTAACCCTTAGAGGAAGTAATATTTTTGGTAATGAAGCGATTTCTGGAGATGGAGGAGGAATTTTTAATGAAGGTGGTTTTCTTGACTTAGACTCAAGTTCGACTTTTGCCAATACTCCTAATGATGTTACTGAAGTATAAGAAGCTTTAGCTATCTTGAGTCTACTTCAATTACAACTAATTAAGCCCAGCTACTTATAATGCTAATCTTTGACGTAAAATAAACTCGGCGATCGCCAAATCTACTGGGGTAGTAACTTTTAAGTTAGTTTCTTCTCCCTGAACAATTGTGACGGGAAGTTGACACTTTTCAAACAAGGCTGCATCATCAGTCACTTCCCAGCCCAATTCTCTTCCCTGAGAGTGGCAACGTTTTAATAGTTCAACTTCAAAACCTTGGGGAGTTTGTGCCGCCCATAAATTGCTGCGATCTGGCGTATCGGCAATTATTCCCTGAGAATTAACTATTTTGATCGTATCTTTAACAGGTACAGCCGCAATTAAACCCTGACAAGTTTCGAGAGCAACGCTACAGCGATCGAATAATGTAGGAGTCGCCAAGCATCTTGCCCCATCATGAATTAAAACCCTCTCAGCGTTCTTGGGTAGAGCCTGTAAGCCATTATAAACAGATTCTTGACGAGTATTACCTCCAACAATTAACTTCACTGATTTAGTCAAATTTAACTGGCTGAGAATATCTTTAAAGTCGGCAAAATCTGTAGGTTGCCCGATAATGCCAATCCATTTAATAGTTTCAGTAGTTTCCGCAGCCAGTAAAGTCCAAGCTAAAAGAGGCTTTTCTAGTAATTCTAATAAGAGTTTATTGCGATCGCTACCCATACGACGACCCATGCCCGCCGCAGGAATAAGTAAGTGCATTTACAATTTTTCCTAAAAAATACGACTGTTTAGCTCTATCATCTACTAAAATTGTCCACAGATAAAAATATAAAAATAAGGACTATATCTTCTTCATAAGGATGCGTATACTAGCCCTCGTGCCTGGCGGAATTGGCGACCAACTTCTCTTTTTTCCCACCCTAGAAACTCTAAAAAAACAATACCCTCAAGCTGGGATTGATGTTTTAGTAGAACCTCGATCTAAACAAGCTTACCGAGTCTGCAAAAATGTAGATGAAGTTCTGGTATTTGATTTCCAAGACCGTAACAGTTTTGCTGATTATCTAAATATCTTGGGGATTATGCGCGATTATGAATATGATGCGGTCGTTAGTCTAAAGACTTCCTGGCGCATCAAATTGTTACTGTGGCTCAATGGTATTCCTACACGGGTAGGTTATCAAGATGACTCCGCTGTATTTTTGTCTAACGCTGTTACTCGCAAATCCGAACAATATCTAGCGGAAATGTATCATGATTTAGTCACAGGGTTTGGTATTCAAGCTACTTGCCCTAAGGTAAGTATCAATGTACCTACCCAAGATATTAGCTGGGCAGAAGCAGAGCAACAGCGTTTAGATCTTAAAGGTAGTAGTTATATTATTCTCTGTGATGACCAATCTACTGATGACATTAGTAATTATCCGATTAGTAGTTGGAAGCAAATTGTAGACGATGTTGAGCATAGACAAACAGGATTGTCTATCGTCTTGTTGCAAACAGATACTAACCAAGAATGGATAACGGCAATGATTTCGGGTAATGGCAATCTTAAAGCGATCGCCACTCCTGATGTGGGTAAAATGGCAGCTACAATTGCTGGGGCTAACTTAATTTTGTGTAACAACAGCACTCCCTTACAGTTAGCAGTAGCCACCAATACTTACGCAATCGCTTTGTTAACTCCTCAAGAAAGCAATATGATTCCACCAGACAATGAAAATTGTGTTGGCATTCAATCAACAACTGCAAAACTTGCTGATATTAAGCCAGAAACAATTATTCAGCAACTATGGCAAGGTTAAATCTTGAACTAGAAACTCGTATTAATCTGGTTACAGCTGTTTTGGATGAAGTTTAAAGCTTAGGTAGTGAATTAATTCAGCATACTCTTTGTGACTTCAATAATTTTAGACTGTATTTAAGATGCATAACTATATTAAATTGATATGGTTGTGCAAATTTTTTTGGCAGTCTGGTTGAGCATGAAAAAAAATAATTGGGAAAAAAGACCCAAATCTTTCGCCGAGACAGTTCAGCTAGTAGAAAACTATGCCGTAGAAGAAATTAAACAAGAAACCAACAAAAAGCAGCTTTATTACCACACCCTTAGCCATGCTCTAGGGGTAAAACGTAGAGCCAGTAAAATTTTCCAGAGTATTAAACCTGTTTTAGCCGAAAGCACTCCTGTGGCTAAATTAGATCGATTAGAAAGCCTAATTAATCTTTGCGCTATGGCTCATGATATGGTGCAGTGTTTTCATTCCCCTACTGAAGCCAACAAATCGAGAAAACGTTCTCCAGGAGTCAGCGAAACTGCTACTGTTAATAAACTAATTGACTATATTCAAAATTTAAATCAACAATTATCAATCGATAATCTTGACGCTTCAATTCTATTTAGCGATCTGGATTTAAAAATTATCCGAGATGGGATCTTGGCTACAATTTGCGATCGCGATCCTCAAGCGGGAAAAGCTAGCCATAGTTTTTCTCCCTATTCTATTTATCAGCCCTATCTCTATAATTCTCAGCACAAAATCTCGATTGTGGGAAGCATCATTGCTTTGGCAGATTTAGGAACTTTAGGTATGGAAGGAGTAGAAAATTATATTCAGGAAGGAATTTGGATTTTTATAGAAGATAACTTGGATTTAAAAGAATTAATTTTAAATTGTGATTGTTCCCCTAAATTGGATAAACATATCACCAGGACTAGATTACTCAACATGACTCAGTTTATTGTTAATTTGGCAAAAGAACGAGTAGCTAGGTTAGAACTAGAAATTTCGGGATTCACCGCTTCTATGCGCGAGATCCTAAGGCAACAAGTCTTTATCTATCTTGATGCTGAAAACATTAAACAAATTGAAACAATAGTTCCTACTGATGAAAATACTAGTCTGTCAGATTTAATCAAGTTTTTTTGTTTAAATATTTAAATAACTTAAATAACTTGTAGAAAATTGGCTGAAGTAATAATATTAGGCGGCTAACCTACGCAACTCCAATATCAGCCACCTAATCACTATTCACTCATAACAGAAGATTTAATTTGAGACTCCTGCCATAGTTTGTACAAGAAATATTCGCTACTGTGGTTAAGATCGCAGACAAACACGCCCTCTTGACTATTTTCCCTCTGTGCCACCCAAGTACCTGGAAAGGAAACTTCAAAATATTCTTCATCACAAAAAGTGATTTCAAAAATTTCTTCAGCTGCTAATTCTTCTAAGCCTGTTAGGGAAGAAATATTAGCAGGAAGCATCAAACAAGCAGTACTGTCTTCGATATAAATGCTAGTTGCCGCACGCAAACTTACTAAAATTCTGGCGGCTTTCCAAGCGTCAAGCGATTCTTGTAGATATTCTAAGTAAATTTCTTCTTCTAGGTAAGTAATTTTTAACATAATATGCCGTTCTCCTCAAAAATATAAAAATATAATTGTTTTTGCTTCGGTAGTTGTCTGATTGAAATCTCTATAATTTAATGTTTCCTATTTCCGCCCTATTGGCACTGACACAAATCACTTCGGGGTGTTCCTTGTTGATAGAGACAAAAATGACCAACAAAAAACCCCGCTGCTTAGCTTAAGTAGCGAGGGAGAAGTTAATTTTTGTTAAGCTGCTAGCCTATTTTGATCTAGCTATTTTTGCTTTGCTTCCCTTGCTATCTGGCTTTAATTGTGATTTTGAGTTACTTAGAGTTGAGTTGCAATCCCTGACATACTGTTGACTACAAGCTTTTATATGTTTGAATCCTAGTAAATATGCTGATCTTTCATTTCCCTTTTTAGACCAATACTCTCGATCAGTAAATGCCTCAGAACAAATATTTTGGCACGCTATATTAGAGATCAAGTTAAAAAAAGATAAGAACAACATTAATAAATTTTGCGAAAGGGGTTTTCAAACTGCATTTTTAATACTACACTTATAGTACCCTATATGTCTAGTATCTAGAGGAAAAAAAAATGCGAACTTTAACTCGCACATCTACAACCGAAATGGAAGTTACCAGTATTC
>JASJDX010000454.1 GCA_030064975.1 Pleurocapsa sp. MO_192.B19 | reverse complement strand
ACTGCCCGTGCTTGTCGGTCTAATTCTCCATAGCTGAGTTGTCCTGATTCGGTTTCGCCATGACGAAGATAGGTATACACTGTTTGTTCTGGCTGGGATTGAGCTCTGAAACTTAACAGTTCTACTATGGTTTCTAATTGACTCTTTTCCTCTGACGACTCTTTGATAAAAGCAGTCATTTTATTCTCCTTAATTTGAGATCTTAAAACACTTTGGCGTTGCTGTCGTAGTAAGATAATTTGCGATGGCAAGCAAATAAAACAAATGAAACATATTTAAAATTTATGCTAGAATTGTCAAACCATCTAAGTAATTCTTTAGCTGCTCGTCATTATCATAAGAAAGCCCAACTAAAGGCAAATCTTTGGGATTAAAAGCTTCAACTTCGCATATCTCTTGTTTGTCCTGAATTTGTATTTTTCCTTGTACTTCTGCTTCGACTACAACGCATATAGAGTGAACTCGTGGATCACGATCGGGTTTAGAATAGACTCCTACTAGACGGGAAATACGTACTAATTCTAACCCTGTTTCTTCTAGTAACTCTCGTCGAACTGTGGTGGCAATTTCTTCCCCCCATTCTACCATGCCACCTGGTAGAGTCCAGCGTTCGGTATCATGCCGTCGAGCTAAGACAATTCGACCATCTGCAAAAATTGGTATAATACTAGTACCAGTTACGGGATGTCGGAAAATAAGACCCAGCACTGACTTAGAAAAGTACCACAAACGGTTTACAAAGTCCCCAACCTCTAAAATACTTTTGATTACTCTCTCTCGAGAGTTTTTACATCTAATTTTGCCATTATTTGATTTGATCGTATTACTGCTCATTTTAAAAGTTAGCTGAGAATGAATTAACTTTACCGATTTTTATCAAAATTTAAACTAGAGATCAATATTTTGAGACTAGCTCTCATTGACAGAGAAATATCGGTCACTCTATGAAAAATTCTGTTCCGAGTTTTTTTGTGAAAGGCGCGACATTGGAAACCTGCCCTTAAAATTCAACAGCTTACAAGCTCTTAAAAATTTGATTTGAAATACAGATCTCTGAACCAAGAAGTACCTTGGCAACGTAAAGGCTTCAGCGCAGGCAAGAAATTACAGGGCTTAATTGGTATTGCGAAAACTGCTCTTATCTTAAAAATATTTTGTGGCAAGCTTCGCTAATCTCTAGCTTGAAGATCGAGATGGTTGAAAGACCTTTACTAAGCTAGAATTAGTAATCTATGTGGGTCAAGTTAGATATTTCAACTTTTTAATTAGATAGTTATCTGATTATCTTACCCGATTTCAACTCAATTTTAATATAAACTTATTTTCTTAATCTTGTCAGTCGAAAAAATCTACAAATCTACTTTTTTGAAGATGTCTATTAGTTTTTAGAGGTCATGAAATTATTTCACTACCTCTATCCCGAATTTAGCTCGAGTGAAGCTCTTTTTGTGCTTGCTTGTTAGTCCAATTTTGCCATCGAATGAGAGCTCTACTGACTGTTTGAGGATTTCTGTCTCCAGCAACACATATACGCCCCGTCTTTTCACAATTTATGAGAATTTCGCCGTTTCCTAAATTAGGTGCAAACACAGAATTTCCCCACCTTGTATATTGATTGACAAGGTAAGCCACAATTCCTTCTATTCCTTCTATTTCTATCGGTTTGCGAGGCTCAGAGATAACTTCATGCGAAAAAACCGCAACGTATAGCCTACCTAATAATAACTCAAATCTAAAAGGCATCTGCTGACGATGACAAAAGTTGTATATTTGACCTTCTTCTAAGACCACAGCAACAATACGAGCCTTATCGATCAAGTAGTCATGATTCCAGTTCAAACAGAGAGTAACGATTGCTAAAGCTGTCTGAGATGGAAGAAAATCAATAAATTTGTTGCTACAAATGTCTCCACAGTAAACTATGTGCCTATCTAAGAGCCACTTATCGCCGATTTGAACTCTAGGCATGTCTAAACTTGTAGTAAAAACCTTAAATTTGTTTTGACGATTGACCAATAGAGTTTAGCCAATCGCTTGATGTACTGATTAACTATGTTTAGTGAAATGCATCTCTTTACTCATCCTTCAGTCTGAATGTTTTTATAATCAATAAATGTAGTTCATTAATAATTCTGGTGTTGCTGAATCTGGGCATGACAGTTGTCTGATTATAAAAGTAATTAAGTAACATAAAATCCATTTAAAGTTAATAGTTAATAGCTATTAGCCAAGAAAGGGTTACACAGCGCAAAAGTGATGTTGCTTCACCCTTGCGTGGCGACTGAGAGCTGCCAACGGTATTACGAGAGTTTTATATCTGTGTTTTAGCGATACCTCTAGATGAATTTCCATAAATCAGCCATGTCTTTTTTCTTTCAACCCAATTTGTTAGAAAATCAAATGATATCTACAAATTAATTCTACTCATCATTGGTATTAATGGATGTTGAATCGATCAACAATGAAAAAATGTGTAAAATAAATTTTCTTTTAATCCAGTTTGTAGCACTGGACAAATACAGGTGTTAACCCCTTAGTAATACTCTTCATAGCTATCAGGTTTTTATTATTAAATAAAAGATAATGAGTTTAGAAATTATCCCCTGATTTACCAACGCCCAGTTTTTCATTAATTGCCAGCTCAATATCTAAAATGTAGATTTTTTCAACAGACAAAATTTATTATATTAGGTAAAAATAATTATAGCTACCAGGCATTGAATTTGTATGATTTTGTATGAATTAGAGATTGAAATCTCGACCTAACCAAAATTTTTCTGGCTCGTGAAACAATTAGTATCATACTCTATTGTTCGTCTAATTTATCTAAAAAACTAATAATAAAACCGTTAAACAAAATGATTGAACAATGAATAAGAGCGAAATTGTCAAACTACTTTTTACTAATTAGTTTATTTGGATAGCTTGTAATCTCTTCAAAAAGGTTATGTCTAGAATTTAAAATCATCTTCTGGTACAGATTTAGCAACAATGAGCAAACCGTTAGAGAATTGCCATAACTCATGCAAATCCATAAATTCTACACATTCTATGATTTTACCAATCAAAACGGCTATCCACCGTTTAAACCCCTAATTCAAAATCGATTGAAAAGAAGAATGGAGTGGCTGGTTAACTCATATCCGAATTGGGATCGTGGCGCATGGGTTAATTATTTTGTGAAAATTATTAAAGATAATTCCCAGTCTGAGTTGGAAAAACGCTTTGCTCATTGGCACTTATTAGCTTATCTAGACTTAGATCGATGTTATTTGATTTGGAGAGATTTCCACAAGTTTCCTTTTTATGCGGTAAACTCCCAAGAATTTTACGATCTTACTAATAATCTACTTTTTCAACGAGACAAATTTCAAAAGCAAATTTATAAGTATAATTCACAAAATCTTAGTGGTGCTAATTTGAAAACTTATATTCTCGGTATACTTAAAAATACTATTAGAGAAAAATTAGATTTAACATCTAGTTGGCGTGTTCTGTGTGATGTCGATATTAATAGTACTAGAAAATTTGATCGTGCATTGCGAAAAAGAAGAGAGGCATTAGAAAGATATCAAGTAACAGAACCATATATATCTCAGTATATTTTTGCTTTAAAATATTTCATCCCAGTTTACAAAACTAATAGGATCGATAATTCTAATAGAAGAGAAGGAAGTAGATGGCCAGAACCTGAAAAGTCGGATTTTATAGAAGTTGCCAAATACTATAACTCTCAAAGATTTCTACCAAATGCTCCCCTCCAAGCAGCTGCTGGATCACAAGTAACACCCAAAACAATAAAAAGATGGATAAATATTTGTATTAAGGCACTACAATATTCTCCTAGAATAGTGGAGATTTCTTATAATTCAAATAGCTATGAACAACAAAATAACGAATTGGATAATCCTGGGAAACTTTTAGAGCTTGAAGAAGAACAAGCAAATGTTTTACAACAAGCTGATTTGATTTTGAGAGAAAAAATACAAAGAATTGAGCATAGTTTTGAAGAGATTCGTAGTAAAGTTCCTCAAGAATTTCGTCAAGCAATTATGCCGCTATGCTATCCTCATCCATTTGCTCTTTTAAATCAAGAAAAGCTAGGTAACAAAATTGGAGTTCACCAGGTTACAATTTCTCGCTATATTTCTAAGTATTTTGAAATTCCTTTGTTAAATAAATTTAAGCAATTTACTAATGAGAAATTAAATCTCGAATCTTATTTGACTATATTTTTAGAAAAAAGATTCACTAATCCTAAATTTTCAAATTTGCTGGATAAAATTTTAATTGAAGCAATTCAAAGTCTAGACAATGAATCTCAAAAAATTTTAAAATTTCGCTATAGTCAGAAAATGAATGTAGCTGAGATTACTCGCGCTTTAAGCAGCGAAAAATTAAGGGAGCAAAATGAAATTAATTTAATACTTGTTAGAGCTGAAAATAAGCTACAAAAGCAACTCTTAGAAAAGCTAAGTAAGTGTCAAGCAGAGTATGTTAAGTTATGGTTGAAAAAATATTATCAAGAAATGATTCAAGTAGTTTTGTTAAATTCTTTTAAAGAATTGAATGTTGTCATGCAAGAAATTTTGCGAATGCGATATTGTCGAAAAATGAATGAGCGCGGAATTATGAGTTTTTATCCTAGCCTTAACACAACTCAAGCTATGGGTGAAGCCAAGAAACAGTTACAGCATTCTGTACTTTGTTGGATTGATAATACTTTGGGTGTTTCATTAGCGGCAGAAAACCAACAGGTAATGGAAATAGTAGAAGACTGGCTGTCAAAAAACTTAATTTATATCAAAACATGAACAAAATTACCATCTCAGTACAGGATCAAACTTACAGCCGTTTTCAGTTGAATAGACTACGTTTCTAATTAGCTAGTTCGTAGCTTTTAGCTTTTAGCTATTTTAAAATTTGGTTATCGTGGTCTACTCATATGAAAAGCGCAGTAAAAAGAGAAACAGAAAATTGCATTCATCTAATTCTTCTGGCTCTGCTACGACTAAAATGTCTTCACCACAACCATTTCATCACTTATGAGGAAAGCATAGTTTTAACTGCTTGCTTTTGAGTCCAATTTTGCCAGCGAGAGAGCGCGCGACTGACTGTTTGTGGATTGTTATCTCCAGCAAAGCAAATACGACCCGTCCTTTCACAAATTATGAGAATTTCGCCGTTTCCTAAATTAGGTGCAAGCACGAAAAGACCTAAGTTTCTATTAGTATACTGGTTAACTAAGTAAGTTACAATTCCTTCTATCCCTTCTATTTCTGTCGGTTTGTGAGGCTCAGAGATAACTTGATGGGAAAAAATCGCCACGTATAGCTTACCTAATAACAATTCAAATCTAAAAGGCATCTGCTGACAAGTACAAAAGTTGTATATCTGACCCTCCTCTAAGACTACAGCAACAATACGAGCCTTATCGATCAAGTAGTCATGATTCCAGTTAGAAGCAGAAGTGACGATCGCCAAAGTCGCCTTAGTGGGTAGAAGATTGATAAATCTGTTGTCAGAAGTGTCTCCACAGTAAACCATGTGCCGATCTAAGAGCCATTCATCACCAACTCGAACGTTAGGATTATTGGGAAGTTTAACTTCGGGTGGATTAAGTTCAGGTGGAACTCTTGTGGCAGCTGAATCAACTTTTTTGTTCTGAACTTTATTTAAGGTCGATAGTTGTAGTTCCAATTGCTGAGCTCTTGCCTGAGCCACAATCATGGCTTGTTGTTGAGCTTTCTTTTTGTCTCCTTCTGTTTCAGCTTGGCGCGCTGCTTTTTCTGCCTTTTCTGCTTTCTTATTTTCTTCACTGCCAGCTCTAGCTATTTCCAGCAGGGCTGTAGTCTTGCCGGCTATTTGAGTACCCCTGATTTCCTGCTTCACTTCTGGAAGAATGTTCCTCGCAATCTGCTTAGCAATTTGGTAAGTTCTTTTCGTAGATCCTGTCTCTTTAGCCAGCTCTTCAGTAGTTTTTGGCGGTGGTAAAATCGACTTGTTTTTTTTATGAGCATGTTGATTGTCTCCTGGTTTGGCTCTAAGTCCCATTTGTTCCAGAATCTTCTCTCGCTCTAACCAAAGCTCGCCCCGTTCTAAAGCTTCTAACTCACTACGGATTAGATTTTCGTCGATCTCTGCTAGACGTGCTTGCTGACCATCTTCGAAAGTAATAATATTACACTCAATTTGTTTGAATCCAAGCATTTCGCAGGCTGTAAGACGATGTAACCCGGCAATTAAGTTTAGTTCTTGATCTAAGGTAATAGGATTGAGAAGTCCATTTGCTTTAATCGACTCCTTCAATTCTGCTACTTTATCGGGCTTGAGAGGACGTCTTTGAGCTGTATATTTAATTTGAGATATCCCTACAGTTGGCATACAGAATTGAACCGCATTTACAGTATTGTATTTATATGCTATTATAGCTGGGCAATTCTAATTTTGGCACAGTTTTATGTTATTTCATCACTAAAGCGATTTGTTAAGAATAATTAAACCAGCTCGGCGCGTAGTTTTATCTTAAATGTCAAAAGAAGACTCCCACTAAAAACGAGGGCGATATAAGTTGAGCACAGCTAAACGCGCCCAATGTTTTAGAGGATGTCTGAAAAGTATAAATAAATGCGATCCCTTCGGGGTGCGCGGAGCGCAATCGCTGACAATAAAAGAAACAACTCTCGTTACATTGAATCTGTCAATAGCTTAAAAAGACAGGAAACGAGAG
>JASJDX010000453.1 GCA_030064975.1 Pleurocapsa sp. MO_192.B19 | reverse complement strand
TTTATAGCGATTCTCATTTGAATGAGGTACAGTCTGATACCCTGGTTTTTGCTAATAGCTAATGGCTAATAGCTAATTGGGGCGCACCTCACTAATTTGAGAAAGGCTATAGTTATTATTTCATCAGACAAAATTAATTCCTCTAAATCATAAACTTCAGAACTAAATTCTTGAACAATTTAACTAAACTCGCATAAGTATTTAATATTCACCTGATCGCTACTATAAACAATACTTTCTTGATTAATAGTATTAGCTGCACCAGGAGCTACATAAGTACTATCGTATCCTTTAACTGGAAATCGGCGATTAGATCCCTGGGGATGGTACTCTTTCCCCATCGCAAAGTCACATAGCAGCATAAATACTCGTTCTTCATCTTCCCCCGAAGGATTCCAATAATTAGTGGCATAGTTCAAAGCTTTAGTAGATTGTTCTGAGCCATAAATGCCATTACCGAACATTCTTCCTGTACATTGAACTGCATTCGCAGGAGGAATAATTAAACCCTGTTGGAAAATACTCAACAGGTTGCTTGCTTTTGTACCATGCCAATGTTGTTTAACATTACCAATGGTTTTTGCCTGGGTTGCAAACGCCTGACGCATTGAAGGAATATCTAATTCATATGCTCGTCTCAATTTATATTTAGCAGCAACATGATTTTGATTAATAGTTGATTGATAAAGCTGATTGAGCCAGCGAAAGGTTTTCTTTCCTTCAGTGGTGCTACCAGGAACTCTGGCGATCGCACATTTAAATAACTGTTTATTGGCTGTTGAATCTACTGTAACCGCAGCATCTAGAGCATTTAAAATCTCATACTGACGTTGTATTTCTTGGGATGAACAAAATTGCGACTGGTCTAATTTGTGTCCTAAATTCTGGGGAATTAAACGTAAATATTTACTCAGTAACTGACATAGCTTATAGCTATTACTTCGACGAGTAGCAGCAATTTGAATTAAATATTTTCTAGCTTCGGCGATCGCACTAGGGGTGACTATTCCTAAAGGTGTGCTAAATCCACCCGTTGCTGAATTATAGGTAATATTGGTTTGAGATGTAATTTGGTGGATATTACTTTTTACTAAATATCGAATTAACTCTTTAGATCGAGGATCTTTACCATGTTGAATTTGCTGGCTGGCGATCGCTTCTAACTCTTCTGGTTTAATTATAGTGGTTTGCTTGGTATCTCCATCTATAAGTTGTGCTTCGGTATAGCCTTTGCTTAATTTCTGGCGTTTAGTACGTTCAAATTTATTTCGTGCTAGGTTAACTGAACCCAATCGATAATTTTTAGATTGTAGGGTATTGCCAACTCGCCCCCATTCAGCCAAAAAAGAGCCATCATCTTTAATGCTTCCGCGCCAAACTTTATTGGAATTTTCGCCCACTTCAACATAAATAAGCGTGCAGCTATCTAGTACGCTAGATACAATTGTCGTACTCATGATTTTTTAGTTTTATTTAATTTAAAAAAAGATAGAAAAGGGAACTTTATAGTCTGTTCCCCAATTAAATTCATCTGAAGGAATTGCCAAGCCTGTTAGTAATATAATACTAATTGATTAATTAGTCAACTTAATTATTGAAATAACCGTGTAAAGCTTTGTATAAAGCTATTTAAAGCTAATCAAGAAAAGCTATTTGCCACAAATAATTTTTTATACTATTCTATTTAACAGACCGAACGGTCTTAAATATTAATGTCTAAAGCACAACAAACTAAAGCGCGTATAATTCATCAAGCAGCAGAATTATTTAACCTCAAGGGTTATGCAGGTTCTTCGATCGCTGATATTATGCAGGCAACTGGATTAAAGAAAGGAGGAATTTATAACCACTTTAAAAGTAAAGATGAACTGGCTTTAGAAGCATTTGATTATGCCGCTAGTCTTCTTAGTCAAAGGATTTGGAGTGTGGTGAAAACGAAACGTAATGCGATTGAACGGTTACAAGCACTAGTGTCTAGCTATTTAATTTATATTGACGCTCCGCCAATTGTAGGAGGCTGCCCGATTTTGAATACAGCGATTGAAACTGATGATACAGATTCCCCTTTACGCGATCGCGCCTTAGAAGCGATGAACTCTAGTCGCAGTTTAATTGTGCGTATTCTGCAAAAAGGAATCAAAAAAGGAGAGGTGCGATCGACTGTCGAACCCGATACCGTTGCCACAATCATTTTTTCTACTTTAGAAGGGGCGATTATGATGAGCAAACTAGAACGCAATCCTATTCATTTGAAGAGGGCTGTAGCTCATTTGCAAAACTATATTAGAGAGAGTCTTTTATGAGTAATGAGTAATGAGTAATGAGTAATGAGTAATGAGTAATGAGTAATTATACTTTTACTAACCAACGTGAGCGTCCAACGAATTTAATTCGTTATGTCTGAGAGAAACAATTTGTTTCCTAAGAGTTCGACAAAGGGTCAAAAAACTAAAAACTCAGTAATATTCTGATTTCCAAATGTCTAAATTGCCCATTCTCTCCTTGTTTATCTCGCATAGTTCGAGGTTTATCTCGCATAGTTAGAGAAAAAAATCATAACTCCGTTGCGTAGCTTTTCGCGAAGTAAATACTCCGAACTTCGAACTCAGGGGCGACCCCGCGTAATGGGTCGCGGTATCCGTGATAGACGGCTGGGGACGCAAGGGAACGCGCCCCTGCAAGAACTCCGAACTCCGTTCGCGGTTGCGGAGCAAGTCGTTAGACTCAGCGTGCCCGTAGGGCATACTCCGAACTCTGAACTCTGAACTCGCGTTAACCAATTTTTTTTGATTCAAAAAAGACCATTCGGTCTGTAATTTACATGATTAATCTCAGATGGAACAAAAACCTTTAGAAGTAAGTGTAAAATTCCCTGTTAAAACTTATGACATAGATTTTGCGGGAATTGTTAGCAATATTGTTTATATTCGCTGGTTAGAAGACTTAAGGTTAAAAATGCTAGAGTCTTATTTTCCTTTAGAGCAATTAATGGCGCAAGGATATTGTCCAATTATTACTTCTACCGAAATCAAGTATAAAAAAGCTCTGAAGATATTTGACAAGCCCAGAGGAAAAATGTGGATATCTAAATTAGGGCGATCGCGTTGTACTCTTCAAGCAGAGATTTATCTCCATGATGAAATAGTTACTACTGCGACTCAAATGGGATTTTTTATTAATTTAGAAACTATGCGCCCAATGGCCATTCCCGAAGAAGTGAAAAATATTTATGCTCAATATGAGTAATATCATTGTTGAGCAAATGGAAAAGAAAGACTGTAAAACAATCCAGGCTTATTTGTATGAGCAAATTCCTTTATCAAGAGCGATCGCAGTTCAAGTATTAGAAGTGACAAATAATTCCGTAATTTTAGCTGCACCACTACAACCAAACATCAATCATCGCTCGACAGTATTTGGAGGTAGTGCATCGGCGTTGGCAATTTTGAGTGCTTGGACACTTGTTAACTTTCGTCTGAGGAATGAAGGTATCAAAACCAGATTAGTAATTCAGAAAAATACCATGAGTTATGACAAACCAATTACCAGTGACTTTGAAGCAGTTTGTTCTTTTGAAAATCAGGAAATATGGGCAAGATTTATAAAAATTCTGCAGAGAAAAAAGAAATCCCGCATCACCGTAAACTCTGTACTGAAGTGCAATGAAGAACAAGTTGGAGAATTTACAGGTGTGTTTGTGGCTTTGGGAATTTAATCACAGGATGTATATATGTTAAGCATCAATAACAGTTCAGTAGCGATCGCCTGTGCATCGGGTAGTTTTAAAACAATTTTTGTACATGGTGTTTTAAGTGCTTTTGAACAAGCAAATATTAAGGCAGATGCTTACGCTTCGGCTTCTGGTTCGGTACTGGCAACTGCTTGGGCAATGATTGGTAAAGCAAGGGAAGCAGGAGTTAACTACTGGCTAGAAGGTTTAGAAATTTATCGCCAAACAAAGAGTATGAGTCAAGTGTGTTTGGGCGGAATTTCTTACTTTAAGGCTAATGGTGGTAAGCAACTGTTTGAATCTTTTGAATCAAATAAATCAAAGCTTTATATTGCTGCCAGTGGGGTTACTAGTGAAGAAGCTGCCAAACAAACCCAGGGAAAACAAGCCAGAAGATTGGGCAAAAAACTATTAATCTCTGCTGCCAAAGGCGATTGTAGTTGGGTAAATCAAAATTTGAGATTGGATCTTTTTGACAGTAGTAAAAATAATAATTTAGCACTCAATCAAGATAATTTTGCCGAAGTTGCTTACGCTTCAACTAGGATGCTGCACGCTTGGGATATACCAGCCTGGATCGACAATAAACCATATATCGATGCTTCCTATACCTGTCTATGTCCTGCGATCGAAATGGTCGAACAAGGATATCAAACAGTAATTGCAATCGCCACTGAACCAGGTAATCTGTATCGTGATTTATTTCAGCAAGAGGTTATTCCTAAGCAATATAAGCAAGTTCCAATTCATTTGATTCAGCCAGATATTGACTTTAAAGAATTAGGAGTTGAATTTACTAAAGCTACATCAGAAGGATTAACAGCAGTTTATCAACATGGTTTTGATAAAGGCAACGAATTTTTAGCCTAGTTGCAACAACTTTTATTTTTATTGAGGCAAATAATTATGAACAAGCAAAATAAAACCTGGTTACTTTCAATTTTGGTTTTCAGTATTGCTATTACCAGTATCCACTACACCGATAATGCCATTTTTGTTGATGACTATCCCGAACCAGAATGGATTACTACCTCTGGCGTATTTATTACCTGGGGTGTAATGACTCTAATCGGCATAATAACTTACTGGATTTATAGCAAGCAAAATTATTGGTTGAGTTATTTACTTTTAGGTATTTATGCTGGTACAGGTTTATCTAGTCCTGCCCACTACTTTTACGGGGAATTATCTCAGTTTTCCTTTAAAATGCACGCCTTAATTTGGTCTGATGTAATTGCAGGATTATCAGTAGTAGGATTCATTATTTGGTCAGCATTAATTCTACAAGAGTGGCGCAATAGCCAGGAAACACAAGGATGAACACGCTAAATAAAGAAAAACCTTTACTAATTACGATCGCCATCAGCCACTACTGCGAAAAAGTTCGCTGGGCATTAGATTACTTAGATATTGACTATCTAGAAGAAAACCACGCATTACCATTTCACCGACAGTATACATCTCGTTATGGAGGAACAAGCGTACCTGTTTTAGTTATAGGCGATCGGGTTTTTACTGACTCCAAAGACATACTGCATTATCTCAATACTATTTCCTCAGATAAACAACTTTATCCCCAAGATGCAGAATTACGTAATCAGGTAGAAACCCTAGAAGAATTATTCGATCGCAAATTGGGTGTCGCAACCCGCTGTTGGGCTTATTATTATGCAATCAAAAAACCGCTGAAAATTGCGCTCGCTTGGGGGAAAGGCGCAAGCATAATCGAGAAAATCAAAATTGCGCTCGCTTTTTCTAAAATACCCGATTTATTAAGCAAAAACTACAACGTTACTCCCGAAGGAAAAGATGCTGCGTTACAGGATATTAGAGAAGTTTTCACGGTAGTTAATCAAAAACTAAATTCAGGTCAAAAATATTTAGTAGGCGATTGCTTAACTGCTGCCGATCTAACTTTTGCTGCCTTAGCTTCTCCTGTCTTACGTCCCAAAAATCATCCTCTTTATGACTCTCAATTATCCAAACTACCAACAGAAAGGCTTGTGGTAATAGAAGAATTACGGGCAACGCCAGCAGGAAAATTAGTTAGCCGTTTGTATCGAGAACAGAGATAACAATCAGTAATCAGATCGTCATGCTGAAATTTTATTACAATCCCCTATCCCCTTTATCCCGCCGTGTGTGGATTACTTTGTTAGAAAAAGAGATACCCTTCACGCCGATACTGATTAATCTTAAGGAGGGAGAACAATTTAAACCAGACTTTCTTGCTCTTAATCCTTTTCATCATGTACCCGTAATTGTTGATGACGGCTTGCGAGTTTTAGAATCTTTGGCAATTTTAGATTATTTGGAAAGTAAATATCGCGATCGCCCTTTACTGCCAAAAGATGTTTCCCAGTTAGCTAAAGTAAGAATGGCACAAATGGTGAGTAATAACGAGTTATCTTCTCTAGTTATTCCCTTGATGAGTGAAACAGAAGATTCACCACAGCTAGGAAAAGCTAAACGCAAAATAAAAAGAATTTTACACTTTTTTGCTGAATTATTAGCAGAAGATGCCTATTTTGGCGGCGAAAATCTTTCTTTAGGCGATATTGTGGCGGGTAATGCCATAGTTTTAATCTCTAAATTAGACTTTGATATGAGTCAGGTTAAGAAAATTGAGCAGTGGCGCGATCGCTTAATGCAAAGAGAAGTCTGGCAACAAACCCAACCCAATGATAAACAGATGGAAATATTTAAACAAACTGTACAAGCATTAATTAAATCTCAAGGCAAAAATCAGATAATTCACAAGGTTAAGCAATCGTAAATAAACCGCGTCTACTTTGAAACCCATAGTTTTTGATTTTCTCGTTTTTAGGTAAAAGGGAAAGGGGTAAAGGGAAAAGGAATTATTTGAAAACTCCAGTTTTCTATCTGGACGCGGTTTATGTCGCCCTCGAAGAGTCGAGTATTTATCCTTGGTCGAGCATCTAGGTTGGGTAGTTCCCAATTCTGGGTCAATTCAGGTTCGCGCCCTTGCGCCCAAAGATATTATA
>JASJDX010000452.1 GCA_030064975.1 Pleurocapsa sp. MO_192.B19 | reverse complement strand
AATGATGGTTTATTTTAGAGAAAGAATCAAGATGGATTTTGTCAAAAAAATTAACCAAAAAATGGTAAAAGATTTCCAAGAAGAAACAGAAGAAATACCAACAGAAGAAAAAAAAAGAAGAAAAGGAACTGGCGGAAGTAAAAAACAAAGGAAAACTGATATTAGATGCTACTGCTGCGCCCGCTGATATCACTTATCCCAATGATTTGGGAATATCAAATCAAACCATAAGCAAAGCGAAAAAATCCTAGATTCTCTACCTTTATTTAGTAGCCGAGAATTAGCCGTATTACAGTTATTAGGAACGGGAAAAAGTAATAAAGAAATTGCTCAATTACTACATTTATCAGGGGGGACAGTAGGCAATCATATGTCTAATATTTTTATTAAATTAGATGTGCGCGATCGTACTCAAGCAGCCTTATGGGCACAGCAGTATTTAGGATATTAGTATAATTTTAAATAATTTTAAATATTTTCAGCTAAATAAATTCTAAATTGTAGAGTAAGGTGTAGAGTTTATAGTGTAGGTAAACAATAGATAAATGAACAAAATATTTTTACTTTGGGAAATTCCCTTGGCTTTGTTATCTTTTGTCTTTTACAAAGTCATGAAATTTATCATTGGTAATTTATTTACTATTTATCTTGCTATTGACAAAAAGAAAGCTTCTCAGTGGCGAGTATTATCCCAAAAAACAATTAATGCACCTTTAGTATTGCCAGTTTTGATGACTAAAGGGCCTCGTTGGAATACTCATGCAGTTATTGGCACTTTAGGGCCATTTAGCGTCAAAGAATCACTTGAAATAGATATTACAACGGCTAATAGTTCTTCTCGTTCTTGGATTGCAGTGATTTATAGTTTTCCTGGGTATAAAACCATCACTAGTCTAGAATCTGAGAAAATTAATCAAGGTGAATTATCGAAGGGAGATGATATTGCCAATCACTGGCATAAAATTAAATTATCTCCTGGTAAATATTCTTTAGGAGTTCGCTACTATAATCGTTTTGATACTATCAATTATCCTGCTATTAAAGTAGACAATCAACTGTATGTAGACTCTTATAATATTCCCAATAATATTAATGACTATTATCACGATTTAATTAATGCTAAAAACTGGTTTTATTCCAGTTTGCACTACTATATTTTTACTATACTCGAGTTGCGCCACTATTTACCAGAATCTTTTGTCCGCAGAGAATATTTACCTGTCGGTGCACCTGCAACCCACTTTGCCTATAATTATTTAGAGTCGCAACAGGCTTTGCAAATAAATATTAATCCTGAAATTGTTGAGCAATTTGATATTTATTTTACGCTCTATGATCGCTCCAGCTTACCGTTAACTTGGTGCATAATTACTGAGCCAGAATATTTACTACCACCACAAAATAAAAAAGGTTACTTTCTCCTCAGAATTCGACCCAAACCTGAACATTCTACAACTCAAATCAAAGTAAAATCACAATTAGTTGAGGAAGATAGATCAATTCAGCGTTGGCAAGTTAATAATTCACAATCAATAATGAATGAATGATTAATCATTAAGTATAGTAACTGTGGTACACAGCAAACCCTATTATCTACTGACTTTTTTGCTGATGGAGTATCTTAGAAAAATTAAGTTTCTGCTTACAAGCGATTACGCTACCGCGTACCCGACCGATCGCGCTACGGAAGTTTAATTAGTTAAAGTAGAAATACTAAGTCAACTACTAATCTTGACGGTTTATCAGATATCTCTCTTGGTGCTGAGATGCATGATGAATATCAGTAGGAGTATCTACGACATTGGTTTGTGGGTCAGCGCCCACGAGCCAAGCAACTCCTATAAGGATCAAACTCATAACTATCTCGAATAGAATAATTTGACCAGAGTTAGGTTTTTTTTCTTCCCTTGGTTGAGTTGTCGTGGCTAAAGCTTCTTGAAGCATCATTGCTTCCCAATTATAACCCTGACAGCTCCCTAAGCTTAAGTTCATCATACGATAGAGAGATTCGTCAGAACCAGGAGGTGTGGGTCTATATTTTGAGTGTGGCATGAGGTTTTTTGTTGGTTAATGAACAAAGGAAGTAAATAAAATTAAATCCCTTTGTTGATTTAATACGTTTGCTTCTGTTTCTTGATGCCATTAGATTAAGAAGCAATCGGGAAGAAGTCGAGATTTAAATTCTTTTCTTTAATTTGCCCTTTTTAGATGGACAAGGAGAGCAGAAGGAACAGAGCGAGAAAGAATTTGTTTTTAACAAGAAGATGTGTAGTTTAAACGCACAGTCGCTTAATAATTTTTCTGTAATCAAATAAAGTCAACTGTAGCTAGCAATATGTAACTTTTTTTACCATTCTCAATTTAGTCTCTTATATCTTGATAATCATCAATGATTAACAGTGAAATAAATCAATATCTATAATCAATATCTATTTAGTTTATTGTTTACTTAAAAACACCTCATCTACTTTGACAAATTTCCAAAAAGCGTGCTGAATGTTGCTTTTATTTAAATTGGATTTGTTAAAAGAAATGTGGATTTTTTATGTAATATTATTTTAGACAGTTTAGTAATGTTGTACAAATCTTGTAAGATTAAAAAACGCTCGGCAAACACCAAAATTGCTACAAATAAAAAGACAACAGTATTAATCAAACTAAAAATGGATATAATCGTCAAATTTTTCATTCAATTTCTTCAATAATTTTACATTTTATTATAAATATTTTTCTATCTGTAAAATGGATTAGTTAATGAATTTTGCATAACTTTGAAGTAAAAATAGTCAAAAAAATGGATATTTTTGTTTTCTAGAAAACTATTTTTAACTTTAGAAAACAGCTACTTTATTGACATTATAAACACTGAAAAGTAGGACTAGTAACTTCCCTGGCATATTGAAAATATGACGAATACATTTACCAAGAAATATCATCTTTATACTGGTGAGCAACTAAACTGGTTTCAGTTAATATTAAAACTGGGAAAGTCTATTATCTCTGAAATTTTACCCTGGATTGTTTTTTTTACCAGCTATGGTTTTGTAGTCGCTGTACTTTATAATATATGGGAAATTCCTGTCTTAATACCAGAAAATAACGATGCCCTTGCTACAGCATTACTAGTATTTAATATTGGCTTGCCTTCTTTACTGGTTTTCAGAACTAATACGGCTCATAAAAGGTTTTGGGAAGCTCGTATACTCTGGGGACAATTAGTTAATACTATCCGCAATTTAACTCGTGATATTTGTATTGTAGTCAAAGAAAAATCGCCCAAAAATAGAAAAGAAAAAGAAAACATCTTATTATTAGTAGTTGCGTTTGCGATCGCGATGAAACTACATTTGAGAGCCGAGCCAGTTAACGATGAACTAGCCTCATTAATGTCTGAGAATCAATATTTCAAACTCAAATATTATACAAATCATCCTCCATTGCAAATTGCTTTTTGGATTGGGAATTATCTACAATCTCAATACTATAATGACTGCCTGAATGTCCATCAGTTGACCAGTTTGCATCAGTTGGTCGATATTATAGTCAATGTTTTAGGTGATTGCGAACGTATTTTAAAGACTCCACAACCAATAATCTATGCTTTAATGCTGAGAAAATTACTTATTGTTTATTGCTTGCTGATACCATTAGAAATAGTTAGTGATTGTCATGGATTCACTAGTATAATTATGACTTTTGCAAGTATAGTTTTATTTGGTATCGAACAAATCGGCTTGCAACTCGAACAGCCTTTCGCTCAAAGTCCCAATAATTTGCCGTTAGATTTAATTTGCAACACAATATTACTTAACGTCGAAGAGTTAATCAAATCTAGAGACATAGACATCGATATCGATCTGTTAGCAAAATAGAGGGTAAGCAAAGTACCACTAATACTTGACCAAAAAAGTTTTGACAGTAATTGCATCTCTAAAAATTTCACTAAATAAGACTTACATAGATTGTTAACTTGTCAAAATTAAATTGGAGGATTACTAGAGGATGCCACGATAAATCTCTGACCTTTGGTCAATTGGGTCAGTTTCTTCTTTTTATAAGTCAACTCAATTGATGATCTTCAACTTTATTAAGTCGGTATCCCAAACCATGAACAGTTTCAATAAAATCGACCGATGCACCAGCAGCTTTTAACTTTTGACGTAAGCTTCTGATATGGACTTTGACAGTGTCTTCATCTGGAGGATCTTCAAGGGACCAAATACTATCGATCATTACAGAACGACTAAGGACTCGTCTACCGTTTCTTAGCAATAATTCTAAAATACTATACTCTTTGGGAGTTAGACGTAGAGGTTGTGAAGCATAGCTAACTTCATAGGTACTGGGATTAAACTGTAATTCGCCCCATTCTAAAATTGGTGGTGCAGAAGTGCTTCCTCGACGTAATAAGGCGCGAATCCGAGCAAATAATTCTCCTAGATCAACTGGTTTAATTAGATAGTCATCTGCTCCTGCATCTAGCCCTGTGATTTTATCGCTAACTGTATCTAGAGCAGTAATCATTAGAATAGGCATTTGATGTCCCTGTGATCGCAATTTTTGGCAAAGATCGATCCCATTAAGATCGGGAAGCATGACATCGAGTAGTATTAAATCGTAATCTAAAGCTTTAATACAATCCAAAGCGGATTCAGCATCGGCAGCCACATCCACAACGTATCTTTGGTCAGTAATGGCTTCTGCCAAAGTCTCTGCTAAATTAAAATCGTCTTCAACTAAAAGAATTCGCATTCTAGAATATTACTCTTACGAAATCGAAGCAGAATCTGTTGTTTAAAACGAAAATACCTTCAAACAATCAATTCTAACTTACAAGAAAATGAGTGGTGTTTTGGAGTTAATACAAAAATATTTCATAGTATTCGTGTTCAACAAAACTAGAAAACTTTCCGATTTCTTTACCCTTTCCTCACTGATTTACTTACTTTGAGTTTGTTACTGTTATTAAGTTATAGGGATTAATAGGGTGCAGCTATTAATTCTGAACTAGTATTCTCAGATAAAGCTATTTCTACTTAGCTTGACTGTCGCTATCTAGAGCAATACCTTGAAAAATCACCAATTTTAAGAAAAGATAATTAATATGGCGATTCCTTTACTAGAATATTCCCCTTCGAGTCAAAACCAGCGAGTTCTGAATTACGAAGTCCCTGGTGATGAACAATCTTGGATTTATAATGCCGAGAATCTTCTGTCAGATTCTGAGATTCAAGAATTGATTTGGGCAGCATATCGACAAATTTTTAATGAACAGCAGATTTTGGCTAGTAATCGTGAAAAAGCTTTAGAATCTCAATTACGTGGTGGTCAGATTACTGTGCGAGAATTCATTCGAGGTTTATTACTTTCAGAAACCTTTAGAAGACGTAATTATGAGCCTAATAGTAATTATCGCTTTGTAGAAATGTGTGTCCAAAGAGTCTTGGGGCGCAATGTATATAGCGATCGCGAAAAGCTGGCTTGGTCAATTGTTTTGGCAACTAAAGGCTTAGCAGGATTTATTGATGACTTATTAGATAGTGAAGAGTATCTCGATAACTTCGGTGATGATATTCTTCCCTATCAAAGAAGACGCATCTTACCCCAACGTATTGTGGGTGAATCTCCTTTTGCTAGAATGCCTCGCTATGGAGCAGATTACCGTTCCAAATTAGAGGACATCGGCTATTTTGCCCATGGAGACTATGCCTGGGCTAGTGGTCAACCTTACTATCCACCCCAACAAGTGTTATTGGTTGCCAAAATCTTGACTTTTGCTGGTGCGGGTCTTCTAGGCTTATTAACTCTGGCAGTGGCTTTAGCAGCTTGGGGTTTAATTACCATTTAAAAACTTTTAGCAAAATACTATTTAACTTGATTCCTCCCCAGGACTGTGCGTGGTGAAGCAGTCCTGTTTTTTTAGACAATGTTGATTTAATATGTGACATTGTTGGTAACACGATTCGTAGCTGATAGCTATTAGCTATTAGCTCCTTACGTGATTGGATATTATGTTTGATCGCCAAGTTGATTTTGTTTTAAATAGCTTGCAATCCTTTCATGTCCTGAGCAGTCTTGGTTTAGGATTGATTATTTTGTTTGGTTGCTATTACCTAATCTACCGAGAAATTATTCGTCGTCGTCAAGCAGAGATTATTCTTTGGAAACAAAGTGAACGAGAGAGAGTAATTCATCAAATTGCTCAGCAAATCCGAAAATCTCTAAATCTAGATGATGTATTAAGGACGACGGTAACAGAGGTCAGAAAATTTTTAGAGTGCGATCGCGTATTGATTTATCGTATTTGGGAAAATGGTACAGGTAGTGCGATTACAGAAACGGTTTTATCTTCCTACGCTGCTATTTTAGGAAAAACATTCCCCGAAGAAGTATTTCCCAGTGAGTATCATCAAGCATATATTCAGGGTAAAAGTCGTACCATTACCGATATTGAACAAGATGATGTTGAGGAGTGCTTATCAGAATTTGTCAAACAATTTGGAGTCCAAGCCAAGTTAGTTGTTCCTATTATTCAAGAAGTCAGGGATATATCCAAATCCCAAGCGCATCTGGATCCAAATGCTACTCCCTATCTCTGGGGACTTTTAATTGCTCATCAGTGTAGTCATACTAGAAAATGGCAACCTTTAGAAGTGGAATTAATGAAACAGCTAGCCACTCAAGTTGCGATCGCTATTCAACAATCAGAACTTTATACCCAACTACAGCAACTCAA